>WRKJ01000104.1 GCA_009778135.1 Defluviitaleaceae bacterium | reverse complement strand
ATCCAACGCTTGATAAAGATGGAGATGTCAGACAACAGCTTGTGGGTGGCTATATCAACTATACATTAAAAGTAACGAATCCAAATCCATATGCTGCTTTGTACAATTTTGACGTTGTCGATGTCTTAGATCTCACGTTGGTAGAATTGGTAGACGGTCCTTCTATGGGAACTTTCAATCCAGCTACAGGAGAAATTCGTGCAAACATTGAACGTTTAGCACCGAATTCGTCAATTGAGATCACGTTCCGCGTCCGCGTTCTTGCAGGAGCAGCAGATGGGAATATTCCAAACACGGCACTTTTGATCTATGTGCCAACTGGTGAGCAAGTCGATGAAGATGATCACGATGTTGATGTTCCAGACCTTTTGGATCCAACGCTTGATAAAGATGGAGACGTAACGAGACAGTATGTAGGTCGATATATCAACTACACGCTGAGCGTAACGAATCCAAATCCATATGCTGCTTTGTACAATTTTGACGTTGTCGATGTCTTGGACCTCACGTTGGTAGAATTAGTAGACGGTCCTTCTATGGGCGCTTTTAATCCAGTTACAGGAGAGATTCGTGCAAACATTGAACGTTTAGCACCGAATTCGTCAATTGAGATCACATTCCGTGTCCGCGTTCTTGCGGAAGCAGCAGATGGAAATATTCCAAACACGGCACTTTTGATCTATGTGCCAACTGGTGAGCAAGTCGACGAAGATGATCACAATGTTGACGTTCCACCGCTTGATCCACCAACGCTTGAGAAATCTGCAGATGTTGCATTCCAAGAAGTTGGCGGAGAGGTGACGTACACGATTACTGTGAACAATCCAAATGACGTTGTGTTACCAGGTGCGTTTGATGTTGTTGATGTGCTTGATCTTAGCTTGGTCGCATTTATCCCAGGAAGTGTCCAAATCAATGGAAGTCCTGCGAGTACGGGTTGGGACTATACGTTTAATGGCTTAACTGGCGAGTTGCGTGTCACATTTGATTCATTAGCAGTGGGTGATACAGCCATCACCTTTAGGGTAGAAGTATTACCAGCTGCAGAAGGAAGTGATATTCCAAACGTCGCAATTCTTGAAACACCAGAGGAAGAGATTCCATCAGAAGAAGTCATCGTACGTGTTCCTCAGTTATCGCTCATCAAGCGCGTTAATGGTCAAAATGAAATCGTGGCTCAAGTTGGAGACACTTTAATTTACACCATTGAAGTGAACAATGAAAGTCCATTTGATGTATTTGGTTATCAAGTCGTTGATGATTTGAATCACTTGTTAGCTTACATTGATGTGATTCCACAAAGTATTTCTGTGAATACTGTACATGCAACAGCTGCGTTTATAGAGGGTCTTTTAATCGTTGACTTCGACCAACTGTATGCGAATGAAACGGTTACGATTACGTTTAGAGCGACCGTTTTAGAAGCCGCAGCAGGTAGAAGTGACCTTCAAAATGTTGCCTTCTTATATTCACTTATCATTGATGAAGATAACAACATTGAACGTGATCCAGCTGGACAGCCAACACGTGGCTCACAGATTGACGATGATGATGCAATCGTTCATGTATCAGATTTAACGTTGATCAAATGGGTTAACGGTTCTGATGAAGCATTGGTTAATGTAGGTGAAACGTTAATGTACACCATTACGGTCAGAAACAACAGTGCGTTTTCTGTTGTCAATCACCGCGTTGTGGATGATCTGAATCATTTGTTCGCTTACATTGATGTTCATGCCAACAGTGTACTCGTCAATGGTGTGTCTCTGCCTGGTGCGATGAGCAATGGCGTCTTAACAGTTAACATTGCTTATTTAGCGCCTGGAAATACGTATACCATTACGTTTACGGCAACTGTTTTAGCAGAAGCACCTGGTGATACATTTGTCAATGTGGCAGTGTTGTATGACGAAGACGATCGTCCTGTTGACGAAGATGACGCAGCAGTTCAAGTGCCGAAATTGTCTTTAGTTAAACATGTCAATGGTGTTGACTTATGGACTGCTTATGTCGATGAAGTCTTAACCTACAGCATTTATGTGACGAATGAAAGTCCATTTAATGTCTTTGACCATGAAGTCGTTGATGACTTGACACATTTGTTAACTTATATTGCTGTTGATGCCAATAGCATCGTCGTTGAGAGTCACTACCCAGCATCTCATGCGTTTACCAATGGTGTTTTAACAGTTAACTTCCCTCAGTTAGTTGCTGACGAAGTGGCTGTCATTACGTTTAATGCGACTGTATTAGAGGCCGCCGCAGGTAGAATTGACTTGGTCAATGTGGCCCATTTATATGGACCACCTACTGATGGAAATGGTGGTTTGCTTGATCCAGAAGGCATCACACCTGAAGGACGTAGACGTCTTGATTATGATGACGCAACGATTCAAACCCCTGTGTTAACCCTTGAAAAAGTGGTTAACGGTGTCGATGATGTGATTGCAGAAGCGGGCGAAGTGTTGACGTACACCATTACGGTGACGAATGAAAGTGAGTTTAGTGCGTTTAATCATCGCGTCGTTGATGATTTGAACCCCTTATTGGCTTATCTTCAGGTTGATCCAGAAAGCATCACAGTGACGAGTAACAATGATGCCACTGTGACGTTTGCAAATGGCGTTTTAACGGTTCATTTTGCTGAACTAGATGCTGGTGAAGTGGCAACGATTGAGTTTGATGCCACGGTCTTAGAAGCCGCAGAAGGTCGCGTGTTGGTCAATGTCGCTGTTTTATACGGCCCTCCTGGTGAGGAAGAAGATGATGAAGTTCCTATCGATGAAGATGAGGCAGACGTGCTCGTTCCAGGGTTATCAGTGGAAAAATTAGTCAATGGTGAGACTTCTGTTTTCGCCACTGTCGGTGAAACCTTAACGTATACGATTGCCGTGACCAATTATGGTCCAGTTCATGTTTTAGATCATGTCTTAATCGACGATTTAAGTCATTTAGCTGCTTATTTGGACATTGATACAACGAGCCTTGTGATCAGTCGTGATCAGGTCGCTTATGCATTTGAAGGTCATGTCTTAACGGTGCATTTCCCAGAACTTGCATCGCAAGAAGTGGTCCTCATTACGTTTACGGCAACGGTGTTGGCATCAGCAGAAGGCACAGCATTCATTAATACGGCTGTTTTATATGGCCCTCCTAGTGAAGAAACGGGTGAACGACCAGTTGTAGACGAAGATGATGCAACGGTGGAAGTGCCACTCGTATCACTAGGAAAATTAGTTAATGGTGTCGATTCAACCATTGCGAGTGTCGGTGACATTTTAAATTATACCATCACTGTGACCAATGAAAGTCCGTTTGATGTGTTTGATTATCAAGTCGTTGACGATTTGAGACATTTACTAAGCTTGATTGGTGTTGATGCCAATAGCATCGCTGTTGAAAGTAACAGTGCTGCTGTTGCGACTTTCGTCAATGGGATCTTAACGGTTGACTTTAGTGAGTTGGCTGCTTTTGAAGCGGCAACCATCACGTTTAGAGTGCGCGTGTTAGAAGCAGCAGAAGGTACGATTTTTGCCAATGTGGCTGCTTTATACGGTCCGCTTGATGAAGCTGGTGAACGTCCGTTCATCGAAGAAGATGATGCGACGGTGGAAGTACCGGAAGTGCCGGGTCCAACGACACCGACGGATCCGACTCAACCACCAACTTTGCCACCGACAGACCCGACGGATCCAACAGAACCGCCAACTGATCCAACGGATCCGACGGAAATCGTGACCACACAACCAACAGAACCCATCGTGACGACGGCGCCACCAACAGTCGTATTACCACCAACAGAACCACCAACAGTTCCAACGACAAAACCAGTCGCATTACCGACAACAGGACTCAATGTTGCAGGTACGGCAGCACCTGGAATTGTTGCAACTGGAATTGGTACGATTCTTTCATTTTTTAGAAGGAAGAAAAAATAATAAATTGATTCCTGAAGAGATCAAGTAAACATGGTGTTTACTTGGTTTTTTTATGACGTTTGAAAACGTTAAACATCGACTCATTCAATGCTAAGCGCTGTATTGCAAGTTGATCTGCTCAGAATGTGTTGAAAGAGTTCCTTAACCCATTGTATTATGGACCAAGATGCGGTACAATATGATAAAAAAGTGAACAATAGATGTTGTTGTTTAAAATGAAGCAGCTAAAAGCAAGGAAGGTGACGATGTGCAGCGTTATTTTATCAAAAGTGAACAGCTGAAAGCAGATGAAGGATGGATCGTTGGGTCGGATGTTCATCATGTGACGCATGTGATGCGCGGGCAAGTTGGGGATCGCGTCGTGGTGTGCACAGATGCACAGCAAAGTTATGTGGTGGAAATAACAGCGATTGATCAATCGAAAGTTTGGTTCAAACGGGTTGAAACAAAAGAAGAGGAAGTGGAGTTGCCTGTATCGGTTACGCTGGCTCAAGGGTTGATCAAAGGCGATAAATTTGAGTGGGTGGTGCAAAAAGCAACCGAATGTGGTGTTCATTGTTTTTTACCCGTTGTGATGCAGCGGTCGGTGGTGAAGCTTGATGTCAAAAAAGTGGATCAAAAAGTAACACGTTGGCAAAAAATTGCGTTAGAAGCTGCACGCCAAGCACATCGACAAGTCGTGCCTGTTATCAAGCAACCGATGTCACTGCAACAGCTGATGGCACAAGCGAGCCAATATGAGGTCTGTTTGTTTGCTTATGAACAGTCGGGTATCACCCATGTAGATTCGCTTTCTCGTGTGATCAATCAATTAGAAGCAGGCATGCGCGTGCTCATTTTAATTGGCCCAGAAGGTGGCATTGATTCGTCGGAAGCAGCCATGCTAACGGAAGCTGGTTTTATCTCGGTTGGCTTAGGACCGAGAATTTTACGCACGGAAACGGCACCCATTTATGTGATGTCAGCCTTGTCTTATGGGTTAGAAATAGAAAGAAGGATTTAGCATGAAAAAAGTAGCATTTCATACATTAGGTTGTAAAGTGAATTATTATGAAACAGAAGCGGTATGGGGCTTGTTTGAAACAGCAGGTTATGACCGTGCTGAATTTAAAGACCGTGCAGATGTATATGTGATCAACAGTTGTACAGTCACCAATGGTGGCGATAAAAAAAGTCGACAAATCATTCGGCGTGCCATTCGGAAAAACCCTGAAGCCGTGGTTTGCGTCATGGGATGTATGGCGCAAACACAACCGAAAGAAGTCGCCGCCATTCCTGGCGTGGACATTGTCATTGGGACATCAGGTCGAAGTGATATTTTGCGCTTGATTGAACGTTATGAACGAGAACGGTTACCTATTAATGCCGTACTCGACAACATTTTTAAAGAGAAGAAATTTGAAACATTAAATGTCACGCATTTTGAAAACCGCAAACGCGCCGCACTTAAAATTCAAGACGGATGTAACAAGTTTTGTACATTTTGCATCATTCCTTGGGCGCGTGGGCGCGTGCGTTCGGAACAACCGGAAATCGTCTTACAACAAGCACGCAATTTGGTTGCGAGTGGTCATATTGAATTGGTTTTAACTGGGATTCACACAGCCGCCTATGGAGAAGATTTAGAGCATTATAAGCTGTCTGATTTGTTACGTGACTTATGTGCGATCGAAGGGTTAAAACGCATTCGAATTTCTTCTATTGAAGCCTCTCAAATGACGGATGATGTCATTGACGTCATGTTAACTCACAGTGAAGTCATTGCTGAACATATTCATGTGCCGATTCAAGCAGGTTCTAATGACATTTTAAAAGCGATGCGCCGCACTTACGTCTTGGATGAATATGAAGCGAAAATTGAAAAGTTGCGTGCTATTTTTCCACGCATGTCGATTACGACAGACATTATCGTCGGATTCCCTGGTGAAACGGAAGAAAACTTTTTAGAAAGTGTTGAAACAGTGAAACGCATTGGCTTTGCGGAATTACATGTTTTTCCTTATTCGTTGCGCAATGGCACAAAAGCAGCGACCATGCCCAACCATGTTTCTGAAATCACGAAAACGATGCGCGTCAGTGCCATGATTGCTGTCAATGAACAACTGGCGAAAGAATATGCTTCTCAGTTTGAAGGTGACGTATTAGAGGTGATCGTGGAGAAAATAAAAGATGGCTATGCCATCGGTCATGCCAGCAATTACTTGCATTTGAAATGTCCCGTACCCGCTGATTTTGATGAAGCCGTGGTGCAAATGAAGGTGACGAAAGCAGGTTATCCGCTATGTGAAGGCGCACTTGCTTGGCCACACCCTGTGAATGAAACGGTTGGGTGGACAGCAGGACAGTTTGCAAAAGGGGTGTAAGAAACATCAAAGGCTGTTATTTTTTTGTCGTTTGCACTGGTTTCATGGCTCAAGATGTGGTATAATTTGGCTAAGCGATGAAAAGGACGCAAGTGTTTTGACGGAGTGTTAAGGATGAATAAAAAGGATAAAAACGAACCGATCAAAGTGGAACCAGGTGTTTATGCAAGCCCAACAACTTCAAGCTTGAAATCAATTGCCAATAAGCCCATTGAAGCATATCATAACAAGAGACCTGAATCCACAAAAGCTGATCAAAAAAGGAAGCAGGCGAAAGCTGAGATGGCCACTTCTTCTTTTCGTGCGCAACCGTTTATTTCACCGATTTCAGGACGTAAAAAAACCAATCATGTGGAAGTCATGATTGCGCATGGTATTTATGATCAAATTACCGGTAAAGTGTTGGGCACACATGAGCCTGTGATGCTCACTGAAGAAGCCATGGTCGGTGCCACTTTCACATTGACGTCGGATTTATCAGAAATACTCGCCAGTGGTGCCCAAGAAGAATCAGGTCAAATTCCGATCCAAGGTCGACTCGTCTTTTCAACCTTAGAAGGCGAATTTCAAATTGATGCGAACTTGGTTCGTGTGAAACTGGCAGACAGTGATACGTATGCCCAATACGACAGACCCCTTGATGATGTTTTAAAAGAACGCTTCGGTCAATTGAAAGGACCTCAACCTTTGACGCGAATGGTGACTGCTGATGAAGACGCACACACTGTGAGTGAACGCGAAAAAAACCTTTTTCTTGGATCGACAGACGCGCAGCAGCCAGCTGACAATGAACAAGCGGCTGTGCGTGAACAAGCAGCTGTTGTGACTGAAGGACAAGTTTCCAAAGAAGAAACGATTTGGACAGCACTTCCCTTGGATGACGCTTTTCCCAACGACGTTTATTATGAAATTCCAACATTGGATTTATTGGAAACTGGAACGCCGCAAAGACGTGATGATGATGAATGGATTTTAGAAAAAATGCGCTTGTTGGAACAAGCTTTTGACACATTAGGTGTGGCAGCTACTGTGACAGGCGATTATGTACAAGGTGCGACGGTTACACAATTTGAAGTGGCACTCGGCTCAAAGACGACGATCCGTGAACTAAAAGCGCTGATTGATGACTTGAAGCCAGCTGTCTCAGCGACTGGGTTGCGGGTTATACCGCTTTTAGGAACGAACACAGTGGGCATTGAAATGGCCAATGAGACAAAGCAGTTGGTGAGATTAAAAGACGTCTTATCATCGCCTGCATTTATTTTACATGAAAGTCCCTTGGTCATGGGGATCGGTGAAACAGTGTTGAAAGAAGCTGTTTACGGGGATCTTTTATCGGTGTCGCACGGCTTGATTGTGGGACAACCTGGTGCAGGTAAGTCGACTTGTTTACATGCATTGTTGATCAGCCTGTTGTACAAAGCGATGCCTGATACAGTGAACCTGTTGTTACTTGATTCAAAAGATGATTTTTCGCTTTATGCGGATATGCCGCATTTGATCAAACCTGTCGTAACAGATGACCATGAAGCTGGATTAGCCCTTGCATGGGTCGCTTCCGAAATAAAGCGACGTCATGAACAGTTTCTTCAACATGGTGTTTGTGACATGACAACCTTTAATAAAAAACGGCATGACGGGGTGGTGACTTACGAGAAAATGCCTTATCTCGTCATTGTCATCAGTGAGTTAGCCGATGTCATGAAAACAAGTGATGATGCAGATGCTTTTGTCTCTTTGTTGCAAAAAGCGTGTTCGGCTGGCGTTCACATCTTGGCAGCAACGGCGGAACCTACTTGTCACATCATGGCGCCAGCCTTTCAAGCAAAGATGCCCATGCGTCTCGCTTTTGCCGTTGCAACGCATCAAGCGTCCCATGTCGTGTTAGCGCATGATGGTGCTGAAGTGCTACTTGGTGAAGGCGATTTGTTAATGGTTGAAAAGGGTCAGGACATCCGTCGTATACAAGGTGCTTTTGTCAGTGATGAAGAAGTGGCGCGCGTGGTCGCTTTCGTCAAATCACAAGGAAAACCCAGGTATTTGGTTGCTGAGGAAGATGTTTAACATCTGGCGTCTATGCATGTGATAATTGGCTCACGATGGTGGTTTGTTCAGCGGGTTCTGGTGTATCACAGGTAATGTGAGGGAGGAGGGAAAACACCGTTATGAAAAAGTATTATTTGGTGGGGATTAAAGGCGCAGGCATGAGTGCGCTGGCCAATGTGTTGCATGATATGGGACATGCGTTAGCAGGTTCTGATATTAAAGAGATGTTGTTTACTCAAATTGAGTTAGAGGCAAAAGGGATTGTGTTGCATCCATGGGGAGCAAAACGCATTGAGCCCGATATGGAAGTGATTGTCGGGAATGCTTTTTCAGATGATCATGAAGATGTGTGTTATGCGAAAGCTGTTGGTGCGCGCGTGGTTCGTTATCATGAATTTCTGGGTGAATTGGCAAGTCAATTTGTTTCCATTGCTGTTTCAGGGACGCATGGGAAAACGACGACGACGGGTTTGTTGGCACATGTGTTGCGTTTATCTCAACCGACGTCTTATTTGATTGGAGATGGAACGGGTAAAGGGGTTGAAACGAGTCGGTATTTTGTTTTTGAAGCATGCGAATATCGGCGACATTTTTTGGCGTATCACCCGGACTATTTAATTGTGACGAACATTGAACACGATCATCCTGACTATTTTAAAGATGTAGATGATGTTTTGTCGGCGTTTCAAGGCATTGCTGATCAGTGTCGAAAAAAAGTCATCATGTGGGGTGATGATGCGCAAATAAAAAAATTAAACGTGACCAACTGTTTAACTTACGGTTTCTTGGATCATAATGATGTGAAGGCAAAAAACGTCATGAAGGAAACGGAAGGAACCACATTTGATGTCATCATCGAAGGTCAGTATTATCATACGTTTAAAACGCCCTTTTTTGGAGACCATATGGTCTTAAACAGTTTATCGGTCATTGCCGTTTGTTATTTAGAAGGGATGGATCCTAAAGCCGTCGGGAAAGATTTGTCTTTGTTCATGGGTGTTAAACGTCGCTTTAGCCAACGAGAAGTGGGTGCGCAAATTTTAATTGATGATTATGCGCATCATCCGACAGAAATTGAAGTGACATTAAAAGCAGCGAGACAAAAATTTCCAACACGTCCGCTCATCGCCATCTTTCAACCCCACACGTTTTCAAGAACCACGACGTTTGCCACACAATTTGCCGACGCTTTAAAATTGGCTGATCATGTGTATTTAACGGAAATCTTTGGTTCTGCGAGAGAAAAAGCAAGTGACATTGATATTCAGATGATACTTGACGATCATGATGCATTTAAATTGTTACGATTACCAGAAGTGGGTCAATTGAAACAACATGAAAAAGGGGTTTTGGTGTTTATGGGCGCAGGAGATATTGAAAAATATGAATATGCCTACATGAACATGCTGTAACCATGAAGCAATAAATCAAGAAAGAAAGGGTGTACCGGGTTGAGTAATACGATGACAGTCTCATTTACACTGGGACAATTATTAGGTGTTGTAGGTGCCATTTGTTTGAGCGCATTGACGATCTATTTAGTTGGGTTGATGAAAGAATTGAAAAAAACAGCACGTCAACTAAATGAAACATTGTACCATGTAAACGAAATGATTGACGACATTCAAACGACCAAAATGGTTGTGATTAATAAAGTGGCTGAATTTAAAAAAGCCACGGATTTAATTCAAAAATTTAAAGCCGTGAAAGAAAAACGCGCACGTAAGCAAGAGAAAAAAAATAAAAAACAAAAAGAGGGATAGATGATGAAAAAGTGTTGTGCATTTTTAGCCGGAATAACAGTAGGTGCCGTTATGACGGCGCTGATTACACCTAAAACAGGGAAAGATTTGCAAGATGAATTAATCAAGAAAGTCAATGACATGCAAAAGAAAGTGAAAGACTTTGACTTTAAAGAAGTGAGCTTTAATGAAACAAAAGAAGCGTTAAAAGACAAGTTAGATGAAGCGAAGAAAAAAATTGAAGCATTCGACTGGAATGAATCGAAAGAAAAAGTTCAGAAAAAGTTTGATGAAGTAAGTGAACGCTTAAGCGACATTAAAGAACAACTTACAGAGACTAAAACGGCTTCAGAAGAAGCAACAGAACCGACCAAAGAAGCGACAACAGCAGTGCCAGAAGTGTAACCTGCATCGTTAAACAACGATTGGTTGACATCAAGACATTCTATCAAATAAAAGTGTGTAAGTAGATCACTACTGCACACTTTATTTTTCTAAGTGGTACTGCCAAATAAGGACTGTCGGTAAGAAAGGAAAGTTAACATGAATCATAACATCCAATGGTTCCCTGGGCATATGGTGAAAGCCCGTCGTCAAATTGAAGAACGCATCAAATTGGTTGACATTGTGTATGAAATTTTAGATGCAAGAATCCCTTATTCCTCCCAAAATCCATTGATTAAAAAAATGGTCGGTCAAAAAAATCGCCTTGTGATTTTAAATAAAACAGATTTAGCAGATCCGAAAGTGACCCAATTATGGTTGGAAGCTTTTGAAAAACAAGGTTTAACAGCCATTGCCATTGATTCATTGCATCACAGTGCCAAAGAAAAGATTGTTGCGAAGTCCAAAGAAATGTTAGCAGAGAAATTTGCCAAAGAAAAAGCGAAAGGGTTACGCCCAAGACCGATCAGAGCCATGATCATTGGCATTCCGAACGCAGGGAAGTCCACACTGATTAACACGTTGGCAAAACGAAAAGCGGCGCAAGCAGCCAATCGACCTGGTGTCACCAAAGCACAGCAATGGATCAAAGTGGCGGCTGAACTGGAATTATTAGATACGCCAGGGATGTTGTGGCCGAAATTTGAAAGTCGTCATGTGGGTTTTTCTCTTGCTTTAACGGGTGCCATTAAAGATACCATTTTACCCCTTGATGACGTGTCGCTTTATGCGGTTAACTATTTGCTTACGCATTATCAAACAGTGTTGATCGCACGCTATCACCTACGTGATGACCAAATAGACGTCGATGAGCCAGCCAGCATTTTAACAGCCATTGGTGAAAATCGAAAATTTCTCGTCACAGGTGGCGACATTGATTACGACCGCGTTTGCGAAACGCTCATTAAAGAAATTCGCGATGTGAAATTGGGTCGATTATCTTTTGAAACGCCACACTTCATTGAGAGGCTTGAAATCGAACATGAATCATGACGCTTGTTTACTCACCTATGAAAAAGCATTATATCATCAAGGGGTCAACGTGATTGCTGGCGTTGATGAAGTCGGACGTGGTCCTTTAGCAGGTCCAGTGGTGGCAGCTGCAGTCGTTTTACCTCAACATGTCACATTGGATGGCGTGACGGATTCCAAAAAGCTAAGTGCCAAAAAAAGAGCGCTGTATGCCAAGCAGATTATGGAAGTGGCCACATCAGTCAGCATGGGTGTTGCGACCGTTGGTGAAATCGATGACATTAATATTTTACAAGCAACAAAGCTTGCCATGAAACGTGCCATTGATGGATTAGAGGTGGTGCCGGAACATCTTTTAATCGATTACTTGACATTAGAGGTTGACATACCGCAAACGGGCATTGTCAAAGGAGATGCGAAAAGTTTATCGATTGCGGCCGCTAGTATTGTTGCAAAAGTCGCACGTGATCAAATGATGGTTGAGTTGAGCAAGCAATACCCTGTTTACGGATTTGAGAAAAATGCCGGCTATGGCACCAACATGCACCGATCTGCTTTAAATCGCCATGGTTACATTGAAGGGGTGCATCGAACGTCATTTGAACCGATAAAAAGCATGATCTTTAAAAACGGAGAAAACTAGAGAATGTTGAAGAAAGGATGTTGATGATGATTGCTGTTTTTGGTGGTGCTTTTAACCCCCCAACGCTTGCACATGAACAAATTGCCAAGCATGTTTTGAACTTACCAGGGATTGAAAAACTGCTTTTTGTTCCAGTAGGTGATCATTATGAGAAAGTAGGGCTCATTTCTGCTGATCACCGAATGCAGATGTTAGAAATCTTAATTGAGAAACTGCCGGGTGCGTCTCTTTCAAAAGTCGAAGTTGAAGCAAAGCGGGCTTTAAAAAGCATTGAAACCCTTGAACAGTTGCAACTTGACTATCCTGGCGTAGACTTGGCGTTTGTGATGGGTGCAGATAATCTTTTGCAATTGATGAATTGGCATCACCATGAACGCTTCATTCAAACAGTTAAAATAATGATTTTAAACCGTGGTCATGTGGACGTTTCTCGGTTTATTTCCGACCATTTTGAAGCTGCAGTTGATCGCTTTATCATCGTCAATGATTTTGAAAAAATGGTCATTTCATCGTCTACCTTTAGAGCTGACCAGACAAAAAAAGACCATGTGCGTCCAGAAATTGACGCTTATATTCAGCAACATCGACTTTACCAAGCAAGAGAAACCCTTTGACTTAGGCCACGCTAATCTTTTCTAAACGCACGATATAATTTCATTAACGCCCGTTTTTCGATTCTTGACACATAGCTACGAGAAATATTGTATGATTTAGCAATTTCTTGCTGTGTTTCTTCTGCTTCAGTTGAAAGACCGAAGCGGCGAATAATGATTTCCCTTTCACGGTTCGTTAAAATGTCCAAATGAATCCAAATCTTTTCAATGTTTAACTGCTTGATGATATCTTCACTAATGTCGACTTTTTCATCAGGGAGAACGTCAATTAAAGAAACTTCGTTTCCTTCTTTGTCATAGCCAATGGAATCTTGTAAAGAAACTTCATTGCGCTTTTTTTTATTGGCACGAAACATCATCAAAATTTCATTTTCAATACATCGGGCTGCATAAGTCGCCAATTTCGTTCCTTTTCCTGCTTGAAAAGAGTCGATGCCTTTAATGAGGCCGATGGTACCAATTGAAATTAAATCATCTCTTGCATCTTGACGGTCTTCGTATTTTTTGACAATATGCGCAACCAGTCGTAAGTTATGCTCGATGAGCTTTTGACGTGCCAACTTATCGCCTTGTTCATGCAACGTTAAATAATGTGCTTCTTCTTCTGAAGATAAAGGCGTTGGAAAAGCCTGTCCAGATAAACTGCCCATCAGGGGAACCACCTTAAACAACACTGCACATAAAAAAGAAAAAATAAACATGTTAACGCCTCCTGTAAATCGAATTATGTCATTCTATGTTGATCACTTTTAAAATAGAACTTAACGACCGTTACAAATTATAGCAACATCTTCGACTCAGACTTGTTATAATGAAAAGCGAAACCTCGTGCAGCACGAGACATAATAGAATCAACAAGGTTCATAAGCTTAAGTGGGGTGTTAGTATGAAAAAAGCACATCATCGACTTTACTTAGCAGTGGGAGTGGGGATCATGGCGATGCTCATCATCGGAAGCGGGATTGGATCTGGTCAAGATGACGAACAAGCATCAGCCATTGATCTAGTAGAAGTTAACATGGAAAATGAGACCTATTTTTCGCTTGAAACAGGGCCGAATATGATCAGAAGTGTTTTGGGTTTTCCGCGACATCTTTGGCAAATCATGTGGCAACCAACTTGGGCACAAATGCGTTTTTTTCTACGAGACGGCTTTGCTTTTCGTGGTAATGCTGAAGCAGAAACGGCGTTCATAGAAGCCTTGCCTCGCATTGGTAGGCGACGTGATGAATCAGAAGAACTCTACATGTTAACGTGGCAACCTGCTGAAAGCTTCGTTCGTCAAGCTCAATTGATCCATGAACAAGAAGAAGGAAGCGTCCCTCGGGCGACTTATATCAATTCAGATGAGCCACTGGTCTACCTCTTTAACAGTCATCCAGCAGAAATGATTGGTGCAACATGGGCAGATTATCATGTAGGTGAAATGAATGTGATCGAGTTTAATCACATGATCGCGTACATTTTCGAAAAACAGGGTATTCCTTCGCTCGTCGAAGATCGAGATGTCAGAGACATTATGCGCCCCCAAGGCTGGACATTTGCACAGTCTTATCAAGCTTCTCGCATTTTCATTGAAGAACGAATTAACCAACATCCGACGCTTCAATTTTTCTTCGACTTACATCGAGATGGCATTGCCAGAGAACTCGCAACGATTACCATTGGGGATCGAACATACGGTCGGGTTTTATTTGTCATCGGTGGTCACAATCCAGCAGGATATGTCGAAAACTACCAAATGGCACGCCAGTTACACAACATGCTAGAAGCAGTACGTCCAGGTCTTTCACGAGGTGTCAGTGTTCATACAGGTATTGGACAAAACGGGGTTTATAACCAAGATGTGGCTGCTACTTTACAGCTCCTTGAAATTGGCACAGTTGAAACAACAGTTGAAGAAGCCATGAATACGATAGAAGTACTAGCAGATGTCCTTGCGACGTATATTTTACAATATATTGACGAGAGGTGAGCGGCATGAAGACAAGGTACAAATTTTTATTGGTCGTCCTCCTTTTGTGGATCGGAATGTCTTATGAAGGCGCCAGAAATCAAGAACCGTCTCCAAACAATCACAGAGCTTATACGACATTAAACGAACAAATTAGAGCTTATGAAGCTGGCTTAATCGCAGGTGGTCATTTTGATGATACGTATGACAGAGGACCTGCCACACTTCAACAAGGCAATTTGATTGCACGGACAGGTAGAAATGTGGGACATGCTTTACAAACCGTTGTGAGAGAAATGCTACGTGGTGTTGCACGATTTTTTGATGGTGTCATTAGCTAAGGGGAGGGGTAAGTTTTAGGGCTTCGTTTTTCTTGAGTTCATGACATTGGCGTTTACGATCACTTTTTTAGCTAAAAATTTTTGAAAATTTCATTTTTTTGTTGACTTTTTATTTAAAGTTGCCTATAATATCATTTATTGGTGATGAGCATATGTGGGGTTAAGTGTCGACACAATCTGTAATGACGTTCATGATTAATAAGAAAAAATTAAATAGATGAGGTGTTTGAATAATGAACAAAAGAAGTTTAAAAAAGTTATGGCTATTAGGCTTAATCGTACCGATCTTATTTTTAGCTGCATGTGACAACGGTGGGAATGAGGAAGATCCTGCGGATTCAGATGCGACAGCTGCTCCGATTACAGCAACTGACAACGGTGAGAATGAAGACGATCCTGTGGATTCAGATGCGACAGCGATCAATCCGATTACAGCAGCGGAAATTGAGGCATTTCAATTGGCTTGGGGAGAGGGCTTAGTCAGAATTAGTACGGCGTTTAACAATGATGAAGATTATGTTGATGTGGCAGTTGCAGTGCTTGAAGATTTATACGGCTATGATTACGGTGCGGTTTTGTTCAAGCCGACGATTGCATCTGATGAGCCTTTCCGTCTTGATTGGGACGGTGCAGCGAGCTATTTTATTGGGACGTCAGCGCCTCAGACCATCGATGAAGATGGAACTGGATTTGCAACGAATGTATGGACGAATGTTGAATTCCAAGACGATTGGACATATGTGTTTAATGGCGAAACAGCAATCGGGATGGGAACAGTTGTCATTACAGATGGTGACGGTGGAGAAACAACTGTTCACAAATCAATGGCATGGTTTAGAGGAACTGATGGAAACATTAGACTTCAATTACACCATTCAAGTGTACCATTCGAATAAATAATAAAATCCAACAATGGATAAACTAGGTGATGCACGCCTAGTTTTTTTCATGGGGTTGTGATATAATAGCTTTAAAGTTCAGACTGTATGGCAAAAGGAAGTGAAGACATGCTAACGAATTATCATACACACCATTATCGCTGTGGTCATGCGAAAGGTGAAATTGAAGATTATGTAGTGGAAGCCATTAAACACGGTTATGCAGAAATTGGCATGAGTTGTCATGTTCCTTTTGAGCATTTTTCCCAGATGGGTGCTCACCGCATGAATTATGAAGATTTGCCCATTTATTTAAAAGAAATTGAAATGTTGCAAGCGAAGTATCCACAAATTAAGCTTTTGAAAGCTTTTGAATGTGAATACTTTCCACACATTCATGACGATATAGAAGCGCTAACGCATCAGACTGATTATTTAATTTTGGCAGGTCATTATATTTTCCACGAAGGTGAGTATCAAAGTGCTTTTTCTTTTAGGAAGCCTGAGCAGCTCAACATGTATGCCCAAGAACTTGAAGTTGCCATGAAAACAGGGTTGTTTCGATTTTTGGCGCATCCTGATGTTTTTATGACGTCTTATCCCGCATGGGATCAGACATGTGAACGGGTGACGCATCACATCGCAAAAGCAGCACGTCAATATGACATACCACTGGAAGTCAACGCCAATGGGTTGAGACGAAAAAAGCAGCCTTATCCATCACAGGATTTTTGGTCAATCATTGCAACGCATTATCCTGAGACCCAGGTTTTAATTAATGCTGACTGTCATCAGCCTGAATTTCTGAATGATCGATATGTTGAACAAGCACGCCAAATGGCCGAGGCATTACAGTTAAATGTTCTGGAATACCTATAGAGAAAAAGCGTTTTAATTAATGCTCTTTCCTTTTTGTGATGACATGTTTTCTAACGATGGGGTAGAAATGAATGGTTAGGTGATGATGATGAACGCACACAAACGCATTAAACTGTTAAAACGAGTGAGTGTCTGCTTCGTACTCGTCTTACTTTATATCGGTGTAACTGCAGGACGCATTTGGCATTATGGCAGTCGAGATGAACGGCAGTCGGCAGATGCTGCCATCATTTTAGGGGCTGCTGCTTGGCATAATCATCCTTCACCTGTCTTTTTGGAACGGATTCGCCACGGTATTTGGCTGTATGAACAAGGCTATGTGGATTATCTGATTTTCACAGGTGGTTATGGGACAGGCGCCGAGTACTCAGAAGCATATGTGGCAAGGCGTTATGCTTTAGAAGCGGGAATTCCTTTCGAATTTATTTTAATTGAAGAATACTCTCGAACGACAGAAGCCCATTTTTCATACGTCATGTCGTTAATTGAAGCTTATGAGATTGAAACGGTCATTTTGGTAAGTGATCCGCTGCATATGTTAAGAGCTGTGAGAATGGCCAGTGATGCTGGATTGAAGGCTTATTCATCACCGACACCGACATCGCGGTATCAAACCCTTCAAACACAGCTCCCTTTTTTAAGACAAGAAGTCATGTATTACATCGCTTATCAAATTGTGAGTTTGTTTCGATAAAAGTCGCTGATTTGATGCGCACAAACTAAAGACGTTTTCATCGACACATCAGCGTGAAAATGCTGTATCATCATCAAAGACATGTAAAACCCCGAGTTTAAGCTAACTCGGGGTTTACTGTTCCTGTCAGTTGTGGACTTTTTTTGCGAAACCTGATTTCACTAACGATCCAAATGAGAAGGGGAAGTGCGAGTTCAAAGATGGGCAAAATTCTAAAGGGTACGACATCCATCATAAAGCCTGTTTCATGAACATGGACAATAGGTGCTACAAAGAAACATAAGATGGCGAGTAAAGTGAGGACGATTTTGAAGTTGAATCGTTTGTTTAAAGCTTGAAAGGCTAAAACGGTGACGAAAAAATAAATGACGAGTTTGAAATATTCACCGACAACCATGATGACAACTGACAAAGGATCCAAACGTTCTAAAAAACCTGTTAAGCCAGCAAGTTGCATGGCATTGTAAAAAGGATATTCAAAATTAGACGTTAAAGTGGCACCAATTAAAGCGACGATGGTTAAATTGATGGCAATCATTAACAAAACAGCAATGGCAATGGAGATATAGCTGCGTTTTAAGACACCTTTGCTTTCTGGCGTCACCAAATAAGGGAAAAGCATGAGGAAAATAACCAATTCTCCAAAAGGAAAAAATGTGTTTCGGGTCACGTCTTTCACAATGCTCGGGACACCTTCTGCTAAAATTGGAATGAGATTTTCCATTTTAAAGACACTTGATGTGAAAATGGCAAGCAAAAACGGCAGCATACAAAGGAGAATCAGAAAGAGAAAAACTTCTGATGAACGACCGATGGCTGTAAGTCCATGCAGTGTGCAAACCACCACCGTGATGATTAACATGGTAATCACCACCCGGTGATTGACGCCAAACATTAACGTTTGTTGTGCCATGGCTGACATATAATTCCCGACAGAAAGGGTACGAAAGAAAAAGAAGCAGGCATAAGCGAAAAGGATCACAGTACCGAGTATTTGACCAAAAGTAGATTTGAGAATGTCGGGTAATCCTTGGTTGTGATGAAGGGTGTTAATGCGATGAAAAATGGTGAATAAACCGGCACCGAAGAAACCGGCAATCAACAGAACAATCCAAACATTTTGTCCCGAATACCGCCCTGTTGAAGAAAAAGCAGAACCACCGATCAGAAACAGAATAATGATGGTGGTAAGTTGATTGAGACTGAGTTGTCTCGTGTTATGATGTTTCATAAATTAACATGTCTCCTTAACGTATAGATCTTGTACGACTGATGGGATGCGCCAGTGAAACTTGCAAACTTTCCTCACAGCGTGACATTTCCAATCTCTCCAACTGAGTTGACTTCTAGTTCAATTTCAATGTTCAGCGTCAGTTCTGGGAACAGTTCAGACCAATAGCCTTCTTTTTCTTTCCAAACGTGATGCTCTTGATAATAAGCTTTTCCGCCAATACCAAAAATATCAGATTTAAGCTCTGTTTGAACCTTGTTAACAAAATCAGTCATGTCTTGCGCCAAGCTGCTTTTTAAATGTTCGCTGATCACCACTAAATTTTCTTGATTGGTTAAATCAATGGGATACGTATTTTCGAAAATAAGGCCACTTAAACTTAATTGAAGGGTTGCTTCGTTTTGTGCTAAATCAGTGGTGATTTTTGAATCTATTTTTGTGACCCCAAAAGAAGTGTAATAGTCTTCTTCAATTTTTGTCACGATGTCATAGCGTTTGAAGTCACCTAAAACCATGTTGTAAAGTTGTGCCTCAGCATCATTCATAAAGCCAACGAGTTTGTCTCCTTGAAAAACAGCGAGATGTTCAAAGCGTAGTTGAACAGGCACCGTGATATCAAGGATATTATTCAACGTTGACCCATTTTGGGTCGCTTGATTGCCCATGCCTGCTTCTAATTGATGATCTTCATCCAACTGAGTTTGTTCTCGGTGAAGGGTCACAGCGTTTAAAACGGTGTTAATCGTATTCGTATTGACCATATCGACTGTTTCATACAAATTATAGCTGGTTAATCGTTCCGTCCGAGAAGGCACCCGATTTGAAATGTTGATTTGGTTGGCAGGAATTAAATCAAGGGCTGTTATGACATTTAAAATGTCACTGGCAGCGGCATCTTTTGCAACGACAATGGAAATATCGGGTCTCACATCAAATCGGCGCAAGGAAAAATTCAACAGTGGCGCAAAACCAGCTTCTGCAAAAGCTTCGTTGATGACCATGACGTTCAGATGCGATAAAGATAAAGCTGCACTTTGCATGTCATCCAGCTTTTTATAAGCTTCATGAATACTGGTGCCTTCAGCTTTTAAACTATAAACAGGCAATGCATTGGTTGTTTTCCCAGAAATGGCAGCTGGATTCAAAATTTGAGCTGTTACGATATACCCATCATCTGTTTGATCAACCGCAAGTCCTGAGACAATGCCCAACTTATTGATTTCTACAGGTTCAAGGCAACCGGTCAAAAAGGTGATCATGCAAAGCGTCATCCAACCTGCTACTATTAATTTTTTAATCGACATGTGAAGTGCCTCCTTTTTTTTCAGCAGGTTGTGGTGTTAAGTTTGACCTGATGGGATCAAGGGGTGCGAAGATTTTCGGTCGCTTTTTCATCCAAGTCACGGGCAGTTTAATGAGTTGATCTTTTTGATCACTTAAATTAAACGGTGCCATCGGTGCCAAATAAGCTTGATTAAACGACGTCAACGACACCATATGCGTCATTAAAATAATAAATAACAACGTAATGCCATAAAAACCAAAAGTTGAACCGATGACCATAAAGACGATTTTATATAACCGTGCCGCCGTGTTAATTCTTGTATTAGAGAGCAAAAACGATGAAATGGTCGTAATCGAACCCACGATAATCGCTGCATAAGAAACCAATCCAGACTCAATAATGGTCGTTCCCATAATTAAAGAACCGACGATGGTCATCGAATCACCAATGGCATCAGGCTTTCGCAGTGACGCTTCACGGATGATTTCGAATAAAATAACAACGATGAAAATCTCAACAAAGGTTGAAAAAGGATTGGCTGACCGCTGATTAATAATGGTAATGAGCAGCGAAGTGGGAATCATTTCTTGATGAAAAGTTGATAACGCAATATAAAGACCTGGAATTAAAATAATGGCAAAAAAAGCGAAGTACCGCATGGATCGTTTGACGGTGGCTAACAAAGGTTGGTTGTAATAATCATCAATGGCGGAAAAAGCAGACGTGAAATAAAAAGGACCGATAATGGCGTAGGGACTACCATCGACAAAAATGGCCACTTGACCTTCGGATAGCGCCTTCATAACCCGATCAGGTCTTTCTGTTTCAATCAAACGCGGCAATAAAGAATGATGCTTGTCTTCGATGAGTTGGATGAGTTCATAAGCATTGGTAATGGTATCAATGTCAATGGCTTTGATGCGATCGTTGGCAAGCTTCACAAATTCGGGGTTGGTTAAGCCAGCTATGTGAGCGACGAATACATCTGTTTTGGTCATGCGTCCCACAGCATGTACATCAAAACGTAACCTGGGATCTCTTAATCGACGCCGCAATAAAGCTGTATTTAAGCGAATGGTTTCCACGAAGCTATCTTTAGGTCCCCACAAGGATTTTTCGGTCATTGGCGTGCCAATGCCACGCGATGGCCAACCTTTACAATCAAAAATCATCCCACAAGCCACACCATCAATTAAAACGATGACATGCCCCGTTAAAATGTTGTCATAAAGCGTTTGAACGTCGTTGCTTTTATTGGCATCAAACATGCTCACACGGGCGTGATAGATCACATCAAAAATCGCTTCAGCATTTTTAGGGAGACGTTGATCAATGATGGATAAATCAACGGTTAGAAGTCCGATAATAAAATCTTGTGCATCTGTGCCATTGACAAGACCATCGATCCCGATAATGGCCGCTTTCGTTTGATGCGCATCTTGTAAAGTGACTTCCCTCACTAAAAAATCGTTGGCGTCACCAAAATCTTTTTTGAACTTTTTGACATTTACATCTAGTAGTTCAGAAATCACCACTTGTTGATGAGGTGCATTTAAATCCATGATTCATCACTCACTTTTAACTTTGTAGTGATATTATTTGTCGAAAGTTAAAAAATATGCATGGTATTTTGAAAATAGTGACTAGAATTTTAATGGATAATATGATAAAATAGGGATATATAAAAAAAGGATAAAATGTGGAAGGTGAACGACTATGATCCAACATAAGCAAGCTGATTTCAGATTAGAAGAAGGTGAAATCAATCCAATAGTTAAGCGAAAGAAACGGTCTAAAGTGCGAAAGATGATCGGGCTTTTTTTGTCTATGTTTTTGATGGCAGGATACGTCGGCGGTGCGTTTTATTTTTCAAACCGTTTTTTCTTTAACACGCAAGTGAATGGCGTTGACTTTTCAAGGCAAACGACCAGCGATGCGCGCGCATTTGTTGAAAGCAAAGCTGCTGATTTTTATATGACCATTTTTCAAGAAGGCGGGTTGACTGAACATATTTATGCCTCGGAAATGGATCTGAGATTTGTAGCAAGTGAAACCATTGAAGGTTTATTAGCGGCACAAAATCCCTTTTCATGGCCGTTAAGCTTGATCAATTCACAAGGCATAGATGCTCAGTTTGACTTGTTTTTTGACGAAACATTACTTAAAACGCGTATTTCAACCCTTGACTTGGTGACGGAAGGTCAAACATTCCCAGTATCAGCTGATGTGATCGTGGAAGGAACAGAAGCTGTGATGGTCCCACATCAATATGGAAATGTGGTGGATGTAGACGTTTTGCAAAAGTTATTAGAAGAACAGGTGACGCTTTTAGCACCTGCATTAAATGTGACCACAGCAGATATTTTTATTCAACCTGAACTGACGACGCAGTCACCGCCTATCGTAGAAGCATTTGAACGGGTCAATCGCTATTTAAGCACTGAGATCACGTACTTAGTTGGGAGAGAAGTGGTCGTCGATCGAAGTTTAATTGCCAATTGGGTCACCATTGACGAGGCGTTTAATGTTCATTTGGATGAAGGACAAGTGTGGGCATGGTTAGACGGCTTTATCCAAACGGTGAATACAGGTAGCACCCATATTAGTGGGGGTGCGGTGCGTCATTTTACAGGACATGATGGTCGAAACTTAACTGTTCAAGGCGGCTTTTTCGGATGGATTGTTAATCGTGATTTAGAGTTTGCTGAATTGATTCAAAACATTCGAAATGGAGCTGTCATTGAACGAGAGCCCATTTACTTTCAACGGGGCATCACCCACGGGGAAACAGACTGGGGAAACACCTTTTTACAAGTTGATTTAACGAACCAAGAGATGTGGGGCATTGTGGATGGACAAGTGGTCTTTGAATCACCCATTGTGACTGGGCGTCCGGTGACGTATAACACGACACAAGGGGTGTATTCCATTTTAGAAATGGAGCGCAACAGCACGTTAATCTCACCTTGGCTAGATGAGGATGGCGAGCCAACTTATGAAGTTGTTGTTGACTACTGGATGCGAACCACTTGGTCTGGTTACGGCTTCCATGATGCGATTTGGCAACCTTATTTCGGTGGTCAACAGTATCAGCGTACCGGCTCGCATGGCTGCATCAATTTGCCGCTCCAAGCGGCCCGAGACTTATTTAATTTGATCCATATTGGGATGCCTGTTGTCATTCATTATTAACATCACAGCCCATTTGTAGCACGTAATTCAGTTGGATCCCCAAGTTAATGACCCATCCGACCAAATAAAGCCAAGTGAGTAAAATGATAATAATGGCAAGTGAGCCGTATACCAGATGGAAATTTGCAAGTCGATCGACATAATAAGTAAAAACAGTCGTTGTGATAATAAAACCAGTTGTCGTTAAGATGCAACCTGGTAGTAACTGTCGCAACGCCTTTTTTTTGTTGGGTGCGAGTTTAAATAATAAAAAGAAAAAAGTGAAGCAAACCAAAGTGAAAATAATGAGTTCAACGGTGGTTTTAAGGACGGGATGGAAATAAGTGAGGAAAACATGAGAAATCGTAATCAAAAAAGTTGCAAAAGCACTAAATCCCAGTAATAAAAAGAAAGTCAAAATAGAAGCGAGCCGCTGTTTATAACCAGGAACATCGACCGTTTCGTCATAAGTAATGAGAAAAGCTTTAAAAATCCCATTGACCCCCTTTGAAATGGTCAAAGTCAATGTGCAAACTGTGACAGCAATCAGGAGTGGATTGTTACTAAACCCTAACGAAGCTGTTTCTAAAAATTCCATCATAAAGTCATACAATTCACTGGGTAAGTACTGTGTGATGGTTTCATCTAATAAAGTCGTTTCGATGGATAAAAAAGCGAGAATTTGGAAAAAAATGATCAGCAAAGGAATCAATGCCATCATGAAATTAAAAGCGAGCACTTCAGGAATGGCTTGAATTTCTTTTTTTTTGAGTTGACACATGAGAAATTGTTTAACTGTTGACATAGATGAACCCAACCTTTATGAGATTTGAATTTTTTAATCAGGTATATTATACGTCAAAAAAGGTCAACTTATCAAGATGAGGAGTTGATTAAGTTGAAGAAAAAACATGATAAACTGTTACAGACCGCTTTGATTGTGGGCATGTTGATCCAACCTGCTTTATCGGTTCATGCCAATGACATTAGCTGGGGCATTCCGAAAAAAGGCTCAGGAGAAGTTCAACCGTATCCAGGAAGTGATTACGAAAGCATTGTTAAAGACAATGATGCTTATTATATCGGAAGTCCAGATGATAATGCCGTTTATTTAACATTTGACTGTGGGTATGAGAATGGCAATTTGCCAACCATTTTAGATGCGTTAAAAGCGGCGCGCGTCCCAGCATTGTTTTTTTTAACAGGTCATTTTATGGAAGAAGAGCCTGAGTTAGTGTTGCGCATGGTTCAAGAAGGTCATTTGGTCGGTAATCATACATACGACCATCCGAATTTAACCACCGTTTCAAAAGAAAGGTTTTTTGATGAATTAGCACGTGCTGAAGCAAAATTTTATGAGATAACAGGTCAAGAAATGAGCAAATATTTACGACCACCAGAAGGACGTTTTAATCAAGAGGTACTCAATTGGGCGAAAGAAGCAGGTTATTATACGATTCTCTGGTCATTGGCTTATGTGGATTGGCATGTTGACCAACAAAAAGGGGGTGCTTATGCCCATGAGCAAGTGATGAAACGGATGCACCCAGGTGCGATTATGTTGTTGCATTCAACTTCTAGTGACAATGCAGCAGCCATGGCAGATTTAATCTCATCTATTGAAGAAGCAGGCTATCTGTTTAAATCGTTACAGTATTTAATGATGACAGATGTTGTAGAAGAACCTATGGGGATTGTGATTGAGTGACAGGTACATAAAAAGACAAGTGTCCGATTTAAAGTGAACGCTTGTCTTTTTTTTGTTAAAGGAGCATCGCTGCAATGATGCCAACGACTTTAATGGGAATGTTAAAGTGAAGGAAGGTTGGGATACAGGTGTCCCAAATGTGATCGTGTTGACCATCTGCATTGAGCCCCGCAGTTGGACCCAAGGCAGTATCGGATGCTGGTACACCGGCATCACCTGTTGCACCGGCTGTTGTGATTAACACAATGGTGGCTGCTGGAGAAAATCCCATGGCGATGCAAAGGGGAACAAAGACGGTTGCAATAATGGGAATGGTGCCAAAAGACGTCCCAATCCCAAGGGTGATGAGTAAACCGATGAGTTGCATGGCAATGACAGCGAGTAGTCGACTGTTTCCGATCAGGTGATAAGCTGCACCGACTAAGGCATCAATGCCATAAGTGGCACGAATGACAGCCGCATAACCGCCGGCGACCAACATGACAAAGGCGATGAAGCCCATTAAAGAAAGACCACCTTTGATGGTATCATCAAATTGATTAAATTTAATGGCACCTGTTGCCAACATGATTAAAAGACCTAAAGTGGCACCAACGGGTAATGCCCATAATGGCGAACCTTCATGGGTGGCCTGTGCCCAAATTTGCACGATGAAAGTGGTCAAAGTCCCGAGCAATGCGCCCCAGTGGCGTAGGGTAAAACCTTCGTTGTCAGTTTCATTTGAAACAGCGCCTTCTATCGGGAGGTCTTCGTATTCACGGGGCTTTCTGTGCGTGATAAAAACCGCAATTAATAAACCGACGAGCATGCCAACAGCTGGCAAAATCATGTGAGGCCAAATATGTGTTGCGTCAACATCCATCCCATTGTTAGAAATATTGGTGGCAATGATGTTATGAAAAATTAATCCAAATCCAGCAGGAATCAAAATATAAGGGGCTTTTAATCCGAAAGCCAGTGCACAAGCAACAGCTCGACGGTCAATTTTCATTTTATTCATCAGACCGAGTAAAGGTGGAATTAAAATGGGGATGAATGCGATGTGAATCGGCACCAGATTTTGAGATAAAGAAGCGATGACAGCAATGATGAGGATCAATACTTTCCCAGACTTGCCAAAGAGACGCTCTAAAACAGTTGTAAATTTAGTTGCAAGTCCTGTAGACTGAATGCCATAAGCCAACGCACCTAATAAAACATAAGCCAATGCAATGCTATTATGTGCCCCCATGCCCCCTACAAAGATCGACATGATCTCATTAATGGGCATGCCAGCAAGAAAACCAGCTAAAATAGACGCAATCAGGATGGCGATAATGATGTTCACTTTGAGCAAGCATAACGCAATCATGACAAAAACAGATAAAACAATCGGGTTTGTTAACATAAAAAATGCTCCTTTTTCACAAGTCTTGTTGTCAAATATATGCCACAGCTGATCATCATAGACCAAATGATTCATTAGCATAGGTCTTATTTTAAACGAATACGTCGAAAATAGCAATAAAAAATTTTTTAAAAGTTTAGGGTTGCATTCTCGTTTAAAATGGTGTATGATAATGAGAGCACCCCCTCTAGGGGGTGGAGGCATTGGAGGAATAAATATGGAAAAACAAATCATTGGTGTAGGCGGCATGAACTGTGCGTCTTGTTCAGGAAAAGTCGAGCAAACAGTGGGTAAGCTGGCTGGTGTTCACATGGCGTCTGTTAATTTAGCAGCCGAGCAATTATCGGTGGAATTTGAGCCAGCTGTCATCTCTGTTGAAGCCATTAAAGAAACCGTCACGACATTAGGTTTTCAAGTGTTGGAAAAAAAAAAGACAGTCAAGTCACGATTCCGATTGCTGGGATGAGTTGTGCGTCTTGTTCTGGAAACATCGAACAGATACTTGCAAAGCTTGAAGGCATCGTCGATGTATCTGTTAACCTTGCGACTGAAAAAGCAATGATTCATTATGATCCGACCGTCATTAAAGTGGCTAAGATGAAACAGGTCATTAAAGACTTAGGTTTTGAACCGTTAGCATTGACCACTTTTGATGCCGTTGATGAGGATCAATTGCGTAAAGACAAGCAAGTTAAAAGCCTTTGGCGTAAAACACTGTTAGCTGTTGTTTTTTGCGTACCGTTGTTTTACGTGGCGATGGTGCCGATGCTTGAGATGGTTGGCTTGGGCTGGCTTCCCTTATCAGTGCCACAGCTGATTGATCCGATGGAAAATCCGTTGATTCACTTATGGGTGCAAGTGGTGTTAACAGTGCCGATTTTAGTTGCTGGACGAGATTTTTATGTCAAAGGCTTTACTGCTTTGTTGAAGCGACGTCCCAATATGGATTCGCTCGTTGCGTTGGGAACGTCGGCTGCAGTGGCTTATAGTCTATTAAATATTTGGCATGTTTATCAAGGGCATTATCACATGGTCATGTATTTGTTTTTAGAAACTGCAGGTGTCATTGTGACCTTAATTTTATTAGGCAACACACTCGAAGCCATTTCCAAGCGTAAAACATCAGAAGCCATTAAAAAATTAATGGGGTTGACACCAAAGACGGCCATGATCATTCAAAATGAGACCGAAATAGAAGTGCCCATTCATGACGTTGAAATAGGTGATGTGGTCGTTGTGAAACCGGGCGAAAAAATCCCAGTTGATGGCACGATTATCAAAGGGAATACGGCCATTGATGAAGCCATGCTGACGGGTGAAAGCATGCCCGTTGATAAGCATGTCGGTGATGACGTCTTTGCAGCGACCATCAATACAAATGGCATGATTCAGTTTACAGCGACGAAGATTGGAAGCGAAACAGCTTTGGCTCAAATTATCAAACTGGTGGAAGCAGCCAGCGGTTCGAAAGCGCCCATTGCGCAAATTGCAGATGTCGTGACGGGTTACTTCGTTCCTGTTGCATGTTTCATTGCAATTTTAGCGGGTGTGCTCTGGTACATCGGAACAGGAAATGTTGAACTGGCGATGGTTGTCTTTATTTCAGTTTTAATCATTGCTTGTCCTTGTGCATTAGGGTTGGCAACGCCAACTGCTTTAATGGTTGGAACAGGAAAAGGCGCAGAAAATGGCATTTTAATTAAATCAGGTGTGGCCCTTGAAAGTGCGTATCGGTTGAACACCGTTGTTTTTGATAAAACGGGTACGTTAACAGAAGGAAAACCAGTGGTAACAGATGTCATTTTGATGAATGAAAGTCGTTCAGCCGACGCTTTATTACAATTGGCAGCATCAGCCGAAACAGGGTCAGAACATCCGCTCGGTGTTGCCATCGTCAATGAAGCGAAAGAAAAAGGCTTATCCTTGTTTGACGTTGACACATTTGAAGCGATGACAGGGAAAGGGATCAAAGCGACGGTTCATGGCAAGCGCATCTTCATTGGGAATCAACGTTTCATGGAAGAGCAACACATCCAACTTGACGCGATGCAGTTATCTCCATCACGTGATTTGGCAACCCTGGGGAAAACACCCATGTATGTGGCAGTAGAGGGTCAGCTACAAGGCATTATTGCCGTTGCAGACGTGGTCAAAGCAAGTAGTCAAAAAGCGGTTGCGACATTACAACAGTTAGGCATTGAAGTGGCCATGTTAACCGGGGATAACAAACAAACAGCAGAAGCGATTGCAAAACAAGTGGGTATCGATCGCGTCCTTGCTGACGTGTTGCCTGGTCATAAATCAGAAGAAATAAAACGACTGCAACAAGCAGGTCAATCAGTGGCGATGGTGGGTGATGGGATTAACGATGCGCCCGCATTGGTACAAGCAGATGTTGGCATAGCCATCGGTTCTGGAACCGATGTCGCCATTGAATCAGCAGACATCGTTCTCATTCGAAATGATTTAATGGCTGTTGCCACTGCGATTAAACTGTCGAAAAAAACCATTTCCAATATTAAACAAAACCTGTTCTGGGCTTTCATTTACAACATGATTTGTATTCCAGTGGCAGCGGGTGTGTTGCATTTATTTGGTGGTCCCTTATTAAACCCGATGTTTGCCGCTGCTGCCATGGCTTTTAGTTCTATTTCGGTCATTTTAAATGCGTTGCGACTCAAGCATTTTAAAGCGTAAGCCGGTCCAAGAACGTTGACAGATGTGAGGAGGTGTGTGATGCGTCTTCAGTGAACTGCTTGCGCATCGATGAACATGAATGAAGAAAAAGAAAAAGCCATGCAACTGTTAAAAACAGCGCGAGGCCAAATTGACGGTGTCATTAAAATGATTGAAGATGGACGCTATTGTATGGATATTTCAAATCAAATTGCGGCGACGCAAGGCTTGGTTAAAAAAGCGCAAGTGTTGATTTTAAAGCAACATATTGCCAACTGTGTGACAGCTGCTGTTGCAGCAGACGACAGTGCCCAAAAGATGGATGAAATTACAAAAATTCTTGAAAAAATCATCAAATAGTCGAAGGGAAATGGGCGCATACACATGTTACGAACTAAAATCGAACTTTTGGATTGAAACTTATCTTTAAGTTCGATTTTTTTGCTTTGTGACACGCATCGAAAAAGCGTATAAGGGTTGTAACAGACTGCAAATGAGAAAGAGGGAGATACGATGTTTAATGATGAGGTTTTGACACTAAAAAATGACGCATTAACAATTGAAGTTAACACGAAGGGTGCAGAATTGATGCGCGTTGTAAAGGATGGAACGGACTATTTATGGTCGGGTCATCCCATGTTTTGGCAACATCGTGCACCGCTGTTATTTCCTGTTATTGACGCAATGACACAACTGGGAAGGCAGGGGTTTGCACATGAGATGGACTTTGAAGTGCTTCACCAGACTGCCCATGAAGTTGGGTTGAAGCTTCAAGCAACGGATGAAACACGCAAGCAGTATCCTTTTGAATTTGAGTTACGCATGGGTTATGTGCTTGAAGACACCACCGTTAAAGTGACCTGGGAAGTGATCAACTTAGGTGAAACAACATTGCCTTTTGCGATTGGTGCTTGCCCTGCTTTTGCCACTGAATCTGATTTGTCCGATTATGCCTTGCAGCTGAAAGACAGCCAAGGCATCGAAGCCTATGTGGTTGATCAGCAGGGTTGGGTCGACTTTGCAGCAGGGAAAACGGAAATCATTGAAAACTTGCCGTTCTTACCCCTTAGTCAAGACTTGTTCGAAGCTTATCCGCTTTTGATTTTGGAAGGTGAGTCGGAAATCATGCTGCGGTCTTACACCCACGACCGGGAAGTAGAGGTGGGATTTGACGGCTTTCCTTATGTCGGCATTTGGTCACCGATTAATGAAGCAGGTCAAGTGGCACCCTTTGTCTGTATCGCGCCTTGGCACGGTCTGGTCGATACGACAGACACCATGGGTGAACTGGCTGAAAAAAAGGGCATTCAATTACTTCAAGGTCAAGAAAAATTGACGGCGACGTATCGCATGACATTTAAATAAGAAAAAGAAAGGGGTTTCTAAACTGTGACCATCTTTATTTTTGCTTGTTTTTTGCCAGTCGTCACATTAAGGGGTAAAATTAAATAAAAATGGCTTGACACCTAAAACAGTAAGTGCTATAATTTTATGCGTTACAACAGGTATTCATTCAAACCACTCGTTTGAGGTCTTTCTTTTGCTAAAAAGATAGCTAGTAAAAGAGGCGACTTTTAGGACAGGTGTTTTTTTGTGATTAATCTTACTAAATGCAAGGATAAGAACAAGCCTGAGCGAATGCCATGACGAAAAAAGAAGCATAAATAAAAAGAATCAATCACCAAGATTCCGTCGTGCGTCTTTCATTGCAAATCGCTGCAAGATACAGTCGGTTACAGCCTTTTTATTTACCTTCGTCTGTAGGAGTGATACATGGTTTTAGAATGTCTTGTTTTCTGATGGTAAAATGAGAGGAACGGAAGTGATGAAAAGCATGTCTAAATTACGCGATGATCCAGCCCGTTTTGTGCCTAAACGGGTCATGATGTTATCATTGCTTGTGACGGTTATTCTTATAATCGTCTCAATATCGATGCGGTGGCCGCTCATTAACATGTTAAGTGGGTTTTGGGTAGGTGTGATCGTGAATCTAATTAGTTTTCGATTAATTGTGATCGATGCCCATAAGTTAGTTAATGATCAATCTCAAAGCACGACAGGTAAGCAACTCCTTAAAAATTCAGGGTTTACGCTTAGACTTGGAATGTATGGCATTAGTTTGTTTTTAGTGGTTCAATTCGCCGGTATTTATGGCATTTTAGCCGCTGCTATTGGTGTTTCAATGGTCGGTTTTGTCCTAAAGTTAGATGCTTTTTTGACGGTTGGTCGAACCAAAACAACGACAAAAGATTCAGAATAGTTTCATTTTTAAAAAAATGGGCTGTTTCAACGTTTTGTCCCATTTAAAGAAAGGAGTGGCGCGATGGACATAGTCGTCTTTTTAAATGAAGAAGTTTTTATTTCAGCAGGTGTATTTAATTCACTTTTGATTGTCGCTTTGCTTTGTCTTTTTTTTGCCATCTGTGGCAAAAAAATGAAGCAAGCAGATCCGACAAAGCCATCTACTGGGCTTTTACTTTTGATTGAATTACTCGTCACGAGCATTCATGAGATGTGCCATAGCATTATGGGTGATAAAAAAGGAAGATTAGGCCCTTTTATGGGGACTTTAATTATCTATTTATTGTCTGCAAATTTACTCGGTCTTGTCGGTTTAACGACACCGACTAGTAATTTTAATGTGACATTTGCACTGGCGGTATTTGCTTTATGTTATTTGATTATTTTAAACATTCGAATCAATGGTTTACTTACTTATATGAAAGACACATTCGTCGGAGATTTCCCTATTTTATTGCCTTTAAATATCATTGGAGAATTGGCAAAGTTTTTGTCGTTATCGCTTCGACTTTTTGGAAATATTGTGAGTGGTGGCATGATTCTTGGTGTTTTGATGCATTTGACTGGCTGGTTGATTTTACCCGTTTTGCCAGCATTAAATTTCTATTTTGATATTTTTTCTGGCTTATTACAAACGCTTATCTTCTGCTTCTTATTAATGATTTGGGCAGGGGATTTAGTCGCAACAGACGAATAAAAGATAAAAAATTAAAACGTTTCTTATGACGTAGGAGGAAAAATAATGTACTTACAAATGATTAATTTATTAACAGGGATTACAGATTTAGGTTTTGCATCAGGTTTAACATCAATTGCAGCAGCATTGGCAGCTGGGATTCCAGGATTTGCAGTTGCACTTGGACAAGGGAATATCGCAGCTAAAGCAGTTGAGGCTGTTGGACGTCAACCAGAAGCAAAAAATGAAATTCAGCAAGTGATGATTATCGGTCAAGGGATTTCTGAAACGTCAGCCATTTATGGATTGTTAATCGCATTCATTTTAATTTTCGTTGCTTAATTCAACATAAAAGTGGATTTTAAGCGTCGGAGAAGGAGGCGAAAAATAACATGGACATAAATATTGAAATAATGCCTGATTGGACACAATTGTTGATTCAACTTTTGTCGTTATGTATTTTGCTGTTTGCTTTCAAACGTTTTGCTTGGGAACCGACAAAGGCGTTTTTGGCTAAGCGTCAAGCCTTTTTAAATAGCGGTTTTGAAGAAGCCAAAACAATGAAAACAGAAGCTTTGAATTTAAAAGAAAAATATGAAACCCAGATTGAACAGGCTGAGGTTGAAGCAGAAAAAATTGTTGAAGCTTCAAAAGCAGACGGAAAAACGGCTTATGATGAAATGGTGACGGCTGCCCGTGCGGAAGCAGAACAAGAATTAGCCAAAGCAGCCCTTGCCATTGAACAAGATCGTAAAATGGCACATACGAAAATAAAAGAAGAAATTGCAAGTATGACAATCAGTGGTGCGAAGCAGATTATTAAAAAAGAAATTGATGCTAAAGTTCATCAGCAGTTATTTGATGATTTTATTGCCAAAGTAGGTCATGAGAATGGTTAAAAATAACGAAGTTTATGCTTGGCAGTTGTTTATTGATGGCGCAAAAACCAATCAGGTGGAACTAATTCGTGATGAGTTAAAAAATATCATTGAAGTTTTGAAAGCTCAACCTCGATTCAATGACATTTTAAACATGCCGACGATGACAATTCAGCAGAAAAAGCAATTGATTGAAGAAAGTTTTTCAGGTGATATTTCAGCCACAGTGATTCATTTTTTAACGACTTTAGTCGAAGAAGAAGGGTTTGATCGCTTAGAAAGTGTTGAACGTATCTATGACGAAACAGTTCGTCAATATTTAGATGACCATTTGAACATCATTGAAGGCGTTGTTTACAGTGTACATCCTTTAAAAACGCATCAATTGGAAAGATTGGTGGCTGCCTTTTCTCAAAAAACAGGTAAGCAAGTCAGATTTAAAGAAGTCGTTGATGCGTCTTTAATAGGTGGCTACAAAGTTGAATTGGAAAGTCAAGTTTATGATGACACCATTGCCACTCAACTAGAAGCGTTGCGTGCATCAATCAAAAAAGTGGATTTAGAATAGAGGTGAGTCAAACATGTCCATCAATTTAGAACAGATGAGTGCAAGATTAAAAGATAAAATTGAAAATTATGAACGCATCTTAGACATTAGCGAAACGGGAACTGTCATCAGTGTCGGAGATGGGATTGCGCGTGTTAACGGGTTAACCAATGTCATGGCTGGCGAGATTCTAGAATTTTCAACAGGTGTTAAAGGGATGGCTCAAAACTTAGATCTTTCCAATGTAGGTGTCATCATTTTTGGTGATTATCGACAAGTTAAAGAAAAAGATGAAGTGAAGCGAACAGGACAAATTATGTCTGTACCCGTCGGAGAAGAACTGATTGGTCGTGTTCTTGATGCTTTGGGCAATCCCATTGATGGTTTAGGCGCATTAAATGCGAAAAAAGAACGTCCCATTGAAGTGAAAGCTTCAGGTGTGATGGCGAGAAAATCTGTTGAAGAGCCGTTGCAAACAGGGATTAAATCCATTGATGCGTTAGTGCCCATTGGTCGTGGTCAACGCGAACTGATTATTGGTGACCGTCAAACAGGAAAAACGGCGATTGCTGTTGATACCATTTTAAATCAAAAAGGTCAAGATGTCATTTGTGTGTATGTGGCCATTGGTCAAAAAGAATCGACCGTTAATTCAGTGGTCGAAACATTAAGGCGTCATGATGCCATGGCTTACACCGTTGTGATTTCAGCATCAGCTTCTCAACCAGCACCGATGCTTTATGTATCACCTTATACGGGTGTGACCATTGCAGAAGACTTTATGTACCAAGGGAAGCATGTGTTGATCGTGTATGATGACTTGTCGAAACAAGCAGCAGCTTACCGCGAGTTATCGTTACTTTTGCAACGACCACCTGGACGTGAAGCTTACCCAGGAGATGTCTTTTATTTGCATTCAAGATTACTTGAACGCGCAGCGAAACTCAATGATGCATTAGGTGGCGGTTCTATTACAGCGTTACCCTTTATTGAAACACAAGCAGGTGATTTATCTGCTTACGTCGCAACCAACGTGATTTCCATTACAGATGGTCAAATCTTTTTAAAGTCAAATTATTTCCATTCGGGCATCAGGCCTGCCATTGATGCGGGACTGTCAGTATCTCGGGTTGGTGGTGCTGCACAAATTAAAGCCATGAAAAAAGTAGCAGGAACACTCCGTTTAGATTTGGCGTCTTATCGCGAGTTAGAAGCTTTTTCTCAATTTGGTTCTGATTTAGATGAAGAGACCCGTAAACGACTTGCACGTGGTGAACGAACGGTTGAAGTCTTAAAACAACCTGTCAATCAACCGATTCCTGTTGAAAAACAAGTGTGTGTGCTTTACGCATTGATCAATGGGTATTTAGATGATATTGACGTTTCAGAAATTGGACGCTTTGAACGAGAACTGTATCAGTTTTTGGACAATGCGCATACAGCGATTTTAGATCATATCCGCACGACGAAAGATTTACCAGAAGACGCGCAGTTAAAGGTTGCCATCGAAGCATTTAAGCAAGCGTTTAAAAATTAAAATGAGAAGTTGGTGAGTGGTCATGTCTCAATCCATGAATGAGATTAAATCTAAAATGGTATCGACGCAAAACATGAGCAAAATAACGAAAGCGATGCAGATGGTTTCAGCTGCCAAATTGACAAAAGCAGAAAACAAAGTGAGACAACATGACAGCTATGTTAAAACCCTTGAGACAACGTTAAAGCATGTGATGGCGACACTACCTGTTGAAGACCATGTGTTATTTAATCCGAGTGGTCACAACCCGTGCACGGCTTATTTGGTTAACACGTCAGACCGGGGATTAGCAGGTGGTTATAATAACAACACGTTAAAACTGTTGCAACAGCAATTAAATCAAGCAACAGCTTATAAAATCTACATGATTGGCAGTAAAGGGTTTGACTATGGCAAAAACCGTTTAAAAACAACCATGGAAAATCAGTACATGTTTGTGCCAGATGAGATGATTTATACAGACATTGCACCTTTGGTTAATCAAATCATCACGGATTATCTCAATGGTGAAGTGGATCAAGTTGTCATGATTTATAACAACTATGTGTCAAAAATGGTTCAAGAGCCAGAAATGGAACAGATCTTACCACTTCAGCCGATGACCACTGATCACAAATTCAATCCGGATTATTATTTTTCACCAAATCAAGAAGAGATTCTACAACAGCTGTTGGTGAAGTATTTAAGTGGAAGCATTTATCACAATGTGTTAAAAGCCAAGCTTTCTGAACATGCGTCACGGATGAATGCCATGAAGAGTGCAACAGATAATGCCATGGAAATTATCAAAGAGTCAGCGTTAATTTACAACCGAGCACGCCAAGCAGCGATTACCCAAGAAATTAATGAGATTGTGGGTGGTGCTGCTGCGTTAAAAATTAAAAAGAAGTCATGAACAGATCGTGCACGCCTGCTTATTTTTCTTTGGAAGTAAGTCTTGACGCAACCCCGCTTGTGCGCGATTGCTTACAGCATTTATTTTTCTGTTGAAATGTGTTTCAATAGAAAAATAAATTGATCTATGGGGTCATTGTACATCATAAGGTTTTTCTTGAAAACAAAGTTAAAATGAGGATGGGCTTGTGCGATAAAAACGTTTAGGAAATGGATAAAGAGGAGGCACTTATAGTGGTAACAGGACAAATTGTATCCATCATTGGACCTGTGGTTGACGTTAAATTTGAAACGGATCAACTGCCAGCTATTTATAATGCTTTAACGGTTGCGTATGAAATAGAAAAAGAAGTTAAAACATTAACACTAGAAGTTGCCATGCAACTAGGCGATGGCGTAATCAGGACCATTGCAATGGCGCCAACTGAAGGGTTAGTGCGTGGACTGAAAGTAATAGACACAGGATCACCCATTAAAGTGCCTGTTGGAAGTGAAACATTAGGTCGAATTTTCAATGTGTTAGGTGAGCCCATTGATGAAAAAGACGCTGTTTCAACTGATGTTTTAAGGGCTGAAATTCACCGAGATGCGCCAAGGTTTGATGAATTGTCAACAACCGTTGAAATACTAGAAACAGGCATTAAAGTGGTGGATCTGTTAGCACCTTATATTAAAGGTGGTAAAATTGGTTTATTTGGTGGTGCCGGTGTTGGAAAAACCGTCTTAATTCAAGAGTTGATCAACAATATTGCCCAAGAACATGGTGGTATTTCTGTGTTTGCTGGTGTTGGTGAGCGAACAAGAGAAGGAAATGATTTGTATCATGAAATGACTGATTCAGGTGTTATTGATAAAACAGCCATGGTTTTCGGTCAAATGAATGAACCTCCAGGGGCACGTTTGCGTGTTGCATTAACAGGATTAACGATGGCAGAGCATTTTCGTGATGAGATGAAGCAAGATGTCTTGCTGTTTGTGGATAACATCTTTAGATTCACGCAAGCAGGTTCAGAAGTGTCAGCCCTTTTAGGAAGAATGCCTTCTGCTGTTGGATACCAACCGACGTTGGCAACAGAAATGGGTGCGTTGCAAGAACGCATCACGTCAACAAAGCAAGGCTCTATTACATCCATTCAAGCCGTTTATGTACCAGCTGATGATTACACCGATCCAGCGCCAGCAACGACATTTGCGCATTTAGATGCAACGACGAATTTAGAGCGTCGAATTGCTGCGATGGGGATTTATCCAGCGGTAGACCCATTGGCATCAACATCGCGCGCTTTATCACCAGACATTGTGGGACAAGAACATTACGATGTAGCGAGACTTGTTCAGCAGACCCTTCAGCGTTATCAAGAATTACAAGATATTATTGTCATCTTAGGGATGGATGAGCTAAGTGACGAAGATAAAAAAGTGGTTTATCGTGCGAGAAGGATTCAATTGTTTTTATCGCAAAGTTTCCATGTGGCGGAGCAGTTTACCGGTTTGAAAGGTAATTATGTACCGGTTTCTGAAACGGTTCGAGGGTTCAAAGAAATTTTAGAAGGTAAACATGATGCATTACCAGAAGAAGCGTTCCGTTTTGTGGGCACCATTGATGATGCTGTTGCAAAAGCCAAAAAAATGATGTAGCGGAGGTGAAGCAATGAATAAGATAACTGTTCGCATTGTGACACCTGATGAAGCGCTTTTTGAAGGCGCAGTTAGTGGCGTCCATGCACCAGGCGTTGATGGCGGATTCAGTGTTTTAGGTGATCATGCACCGATGATTTCGCTTTTAAAAGCTGGTGTCATTCGTCTGAAAGTACAAGAAGCAGCAGATGTTTATGTGGGCATTGATGGTGGTATTTTAGAAGTGTCTCATAACCAAGTGAACATCCTTGCACAAACAGGTTTACGCTCAGATCATGCGGGTGTGATGGAAGAAATGGAAACACGCCAACAAGCAAGATCAGAAGAAGCCATGAAAAAGCGGAATCAATTGATTAAGTCGGAAATGGAGCTTTATCGTTTGTTAAGTCAATTAAATAAACCACAGTAATTGCTCTTGTCTTTGGGAGCAATTATTTCTTTAGCATGAGGTCGCGTCCACGCAACTTAAAATAAGGGGTAAGAAAAAGTTTATTTTTGTTTTGAAATCTGATATACTAATTTAAATGGTTGATAAGGAGTCGTTAACAATGACATTAAAAGTGGCAATTGCCGGAGATCATGGTGGGTTTGAGCTTAAACAAAAAATCGTCGAACTATTGGAATCGTTAAACATGACGTATGAAGATTTTGGTTGTTACACATGTGGCAGTGTGGACTATCCAGATTATGCTTTCACAGTCGGTTCTAAAGTAGCAGCTGGTGAATTTGATCGCGGGATTTTAATTTGTGGAACGGGTGTTGGCATTAGCATTGCTGCTAATAAAGTTAAAGGGGTGCGCTGTGCATTGGTACACGATGTCTTTACTGCTAAAGCAACCCGTCAACATAATGATTCCAATGTCCTTGCCATGGGTGGTCGTGTCATTGGGGATGAATTGGCGAAAATGATTGTTCAAACATGGTTGGGCGAGGCATTTATGGGAGAACATCATGCAAACCGGTTGGATAAAATTGCGGCATATGAAGGAAATGAATCGAACTAGGAATGGCGGATTAAGACCTGGGGCACCTATGAATTTGCCAGGAGAATCCGATTCGGCGAGATTTGATTTGAGAAAAGTAGGTGATGGATATGGAGTTAGATTTAACGAGTTTTCACCGAGCTATCCGTTCATTAGAGTCAGCGATTCGGATCTATGAATCATTTAAAAGTAGTCCCGATGACGCACATGTTCAACTTCTTAAAGCGGGTGTCGTTCAAAATTTTGAATTCACTTATGAACTTGCTTGGAAATTTATTAAACGTTGGCTTGAAATTAATGTGAGTCCAACAACTGGTCATGTTTTCTCACGACGTGAGTTATTTCGTTATGCAGCAGAAAATGGCTTAATTGACGACGTTTCAAAATGGTTTAAATACAATGAAACACGCAATATCACCTCTCATACATACGATGAAGAAAAAGCAAATCGTGTCGTTGTAGACGCATTGGCATTTAAAGATGACGTGATTGCTTTATACAACGCTTTGGAGGAGCGGAACTGATGATTCATATGACCGAATTAGAAATGAAAGAAGTATTAGCGATCTTAAAACAACATTTCAAAAATGGACATGTTTTGGCATTTGGTTCACGTTTTAAAGGCACGCATAAAAAATTCTCCGATTTAGACTTAGCTTTTGTGAAACATGATGGCAATCATTTAACGATTAGCGAATGGGGCGCATTAAAAGAAGCTTTTGAAGAAAGTGAGCTTAGCTTTAGAGTAGATGTCATTGATTACTGGGGAAGTTCAGAAAACTTTCGCTCTATTATTGATAAAAGCTGTGTTAAGCTGCATGAAGGCTAGTGCAGAAAATCACAAGTAATCGCGCATATTGGCGATCCAAAAGGAGGTCACTAGATCATGAAGCACATGAGTTTGGCATATTTAGATGATGTACTGGTTCGGTTGGCGCATCATTCCAGCGCAATTGAAGGCAATACCATTAGCTTAGCTGATACGGTTTCGATTATTTTACATGGTACAATCCCTGGGGCACCTAGCAAGCGTGAGTTTTATGAGATCGACAATCATCGTGGTGCATTTGAATATGTACTCGCATGTGTTAACAATGATGAACCGTTATCAATTTCTTTGGTGAATCAGGTTCATAGACGACTCATGGACAGATTGGCATATGACGCTGGCACATTCAAGCAGCATGAAAATGCAATTCTAGGTGCTGATTTAGTGACTGCAACCGTTAGACAGACACCGATGTTGATGCAGCAATGGGTTGAAAACACAGCTTATCAGCTATCTGTTGCAAATGAGGATGGCGTGATTGAAGTGATCACAAGCAGTCATATTGAATTTGAAAAAATACATCCTTATTCAGATGGCAATGGTCGCACCGGTCGGATGTTAATGAACTTCTTACTTTTAAAAACAGATCATTATCCACTGATTATCAAAGGGGCACAACGCACGGCTTATCTTAACTTTTTAGCGACAGATGATGTGTCAGGATTTACTGCGTTTGCTAAGCAGTTAATGGCTGTTGAAGCCGATAGAAGTCGACGTTTTTTGAATAAAGAAGCGATGCAAGTTAACATCTAGGAGGTCGCCATGGAAGTCATGAATGTCTTTATTATTATTTTACATTTGGCTTTATTGCCACTTGTTTTTCACCTGTTGAAATTTTTAAGATTAGAAGAAATGTTTAAACGTCATACACCCGACAACATGCTCATCTTCGCTTATTTAGTGTTAACCATTGCGATTACACAATTAGTGATCCAATACTTCGTAACGGTGTTCACACTCATCGAAACCCTTTTTTAGACGCATGAAATAGCAATGGTTCTAAGTCATTCAACCCGCGCATACCTTTATTTATAGCCATGTTTAGACGTAGCAATAAATGGAGGTTTTTATGATGAAGAAAAAGATTAACTTAACCACAAATGTCAAAATTGCACTCGGACTGACAGGTGCTTTTTTAATCACATTGGTGATGATCCCTGTGCTGTTTGTCTGGGGGACATCAAGCGAGATAGATGACAAATTATTACTCACCATTGATGAAACACATGCGTCATCAGAGACAGCAGAAACAGATGATTTTGATGTGACTGTCTATCGGGCATCGACATCCGAATTTGAAACGATGGAATTTGAGCGCTACATCATCGGTGTTGTAGCTGCTGAGATGCCGGCTTTATTTGAATTAGATGCGCTGCGTGCCCAAGCCATTGCAGCACGAACGTATGCCCTTAGAATCCTTGCCCATGAGGACTACATCTTAGATACGGTGATGCATCAAGTCTTTCTGGATGACGACCAATTAAAAGAACGCTGGGGCAGTCACTTTGATCTTCACTTTGCAACGATAGAAGAAGCGGTGACGTCAACGAAAGGGATTGTTTTAACGTATCAGGGTGAATTGATTACACCGATGTTTTTTGCCATGAGCAGTGGGGTAACTGAGAATTCTGAAGATGTTTTTGCTGGTGCAAGACCCTATTTACGTTCGGTGATCAGTACTGGCTATGAGAACCATGCTAACTTTTCAGTCAGTGAAAGCTTCACATTAGAAGAATTAAGCGCAGCATTCGAAGATGCGGGCATTACAACTGACACGATTGAGATATTGAGTCATAGCGAAGGAGGAAATGTCAGTGAGATCGCAATCGGGACACATCTTTATACAGGGAGAGACGTGCGCGAAATACTGGGATTAAGATCAGCAGCTTTTAGCATCACGAGCTTTGAGGGGGGGGTGACCTTTACGACTTATGGTCATGGACATGGCGTTGGCATGAGTCAACATGGTGCTAATGCCTTGGCACGTGAAGGCTATACCTATGAGGAAATTCTCCAACACTTTTATCAAAATGTCACCTTGGTGGAAAAAAATCGGATCAACCGTGAATAAAACCTCATCATCTTGCGCATGATATGTGCGAGGTGATAGAAATGAATAAAATAAAAAACTTTATCAAGAAAGCCGACTTAGTGACATTTGCACTAATCGCATTGTTAGGTGTGAGCACAGTCTTTGCTTGGACACAACTCACACGAACTGGATCAGGATCCATTGATCCAGACATTCCTGCAGTAGGTGCAGAAGAAGAATTACAACCCGTTTTCAACCCCATTGACGACACACCCGTCGTTGCGGTACAAGAAACCTTCATTGTTCCCATCGACACAACGCATTTTAACATTACGACAACTTTTTTCGATGAAACATCAGAAGATGCCACCGCATTGGCGAGCAGTATTTTCTTCTTTGAACTAGGTGGTGGAAAATATAGCCATCCTTCTCAAGGCGTTAGCTTTACATGTGAAGTAGATGAAGTCGTCGGTGTCATCGCACCCTTGTCTGGTACTGTGAGTGCCATTGTTGATGACGATGCTGTACGTGGAACGATGATCACCATTGATCACGAAGAAGGCTTACAAACCATTTTAACAGGTGTCTATGATGTCGCTGTCTCAGTAGGGAGCACTGTGAATCAAGGAGATACTTTAGGTGTCACAGGACTTTCACGCTTAGAACCCGACGCAGGAAACGTGGTTCACTTAGAAGTCATGCAAAGTGGTGAATTTATTAACCCTGAACAGGTGATCGGCAGAACAGTTAATGACTTATAAAAAACAAAACTCGTCTAAATGACGAGTTTTTTATGTGGTTTTGAATGGAAAGGACACACGCGCTAGAATTAAACATTTTTTTAATTTTTTTAGCCTCTTTTTTTTATCAATCATGTTGATTCTTTCAAATAAATGTGATAGAATTGAGCTTATTAGACAAGTATCTACATAAGTCTACTTAAAGTGAGCGTGCTTGTCTGCCATTTTTCTAGTAGCAATTGAAGTCGAATAATTTTTTGAAAGTGGTGATCAAATGAAGAAATGGTGGATTTATCAAAAAGAAAGATTTCCGTTGGCCCAATACATACCGATGATTATTGTATTTACAGTGAGTGGGATTAGTTACTCATATCGATTGAGCCATCGTGCTTCTCCTTCTCCAGCTCAGTATGTTGTAGGAATTTTTATCACATTAATCTGGTTTATGTTGCTCCGTATTGCTGATGAGCATAAGGATTATGAAGAGGATAAAAAATATCGCCCCTATCGCGCTGTTCCGAGAGGTCTTATTACATTAATGGAATTAAAGTATTTAGGGATTATTCTGGTTTTGATTCAAATAGGGTTAACCTTTTGGCTAGATATTAGACTTCTTCCTATTTTATTAATTGTTTATGCTTGGTTTGCGTTGATGAGTTTTGAATTTGGCGTTGCTGACTGGTTGAAGCAGCAACATACACTCTATTTGTTAAGTCATATGGTTATGATGTTGCTTATTAACTTTTACATCACTTCAATCGAGTGGATATCCCATGGATTTCTGATTGAATTAGTTCCTTATCTACTGGCTGGCTACGCTACTGGCTTGGTATTAGAAGTAGGAAGAAAACTTCGTTCTGAAGAAGAGGAAGAAGAAGGCGTTGCGACCTATACTGCTGTTTGGGGTGTTAAAAAATCAGTTATTGTTTGGTTAGTATGTGTTGCCGCTTCTTTAATTGCAGTCATTATTTCAGCCTATATCATTGAATCAAGCAGAACCATCTTAGCCATATTTGCGCCGCTGTATCTCATTGCAATTTATTTTTCGACTAAATTTATAAAGGTTCCCGCTAAAAAGAATGCTAAATTTTTCAAAATATTTCCGGCTATTTGGTTCCTATTTGTTTATCTTGCATTAGGTGTTACTAGCTGGATCTAGGAGTTGTTGAAGATGATTTATACCCCGTTTAATTATGAATCAAGTAAAATTGGTGCAAAAGCTTTATCCCTTGCGCGACTGCAAGTTGTAGATTGTCAAATCCCCGTTTGGTTTGCTGTAAGCAGTGGTGAATGTTCAGAACAAGAAATCATAGAAATGTTATCTGATTTTGATGATGAATCATTGTTTGCAGTTAGGTCATCATCTCAGATGGAGGATGGCGTTCATCATTCTTTTGCTGGGCAATTTGAAACATATTTAAATGTCTCAAAGGCGGATGTATTAGAAAAAATTGCCCTTGTTCAAAATTCACATACAAGTACGAGAATTCAGGCTTATTTAAAAGAAAATAACATGACTGATGTTACGGCACCAGCTGTTTTGGTTCAAAAAATGGTAAACGCAGATGTTGCAGGCGTGGCTTTTTCTGCCAATCCGATAACTGGAAACACAAAGGAGTGTGTCATTTCAGCCGTTGCTGGTTTAGGAGATAAATTAGTCGAGGGTCTTGTTGATGGTGAAGACTTCACAGTTATTGATGATGTTGTAACAGGTGAAGGCATTTTAAGCAAAGCGCAGTGCTTAGAAATTGCCAAACTATGTCGAGCCCTTAGTCAATTTTTTGGTCATTTGCAAGATATTGAGTGGGCTTATGAAAAGGGGCAGCTTTATTTATTACAATCTCGCCCAATAACGTCACTTAAAAAAATCACAGTTAAGTCAGACCACATTAATATTTGGGATAATAGCAACATTGCCGAAAGTTATAATGGTGTCACAACACCATTGACATTTTCCTTTATTCGATCTGTTTATGGACATGTGTATCGGGATATGGGAAGGGTTATGGGAATTAAAGAAGAGAAAATTCAAGAAGAAGACTATAGCTTAACCCATATGTTAGGGCTGCATAATGGGCAAGTTTACTATAATTTACTATCATGGTACAAATTAATTGCTGTTTTACCAGGTTATAAAAACAATGCAAGGTTTATGGAACAAATGATGGGGGTGAAAGAGGGCTTATCTGATGAAGTGAGAAAGTTATTACCGCCACCTTCAAAATCAACCATCTTTACAGTCATTTTAAAGTTATCTAAACATCATCGTCAAAATCCTAAACAAGTAAAAAAATTTTACATGATGCTAGATGAAGTGTTGCGTAAAGATTTAAGTGGTTTGAGCCTTTTTGAGCTAGCGCAATACTATCGGGAACTGGAAGATAAACTATTTAAAAAATGGCATGCACCTGTTGTTAACGATTTCCTTGCTTCTATTTTTTACGGTTTGCTAAGGGCCACATCTACTAAATGGGGTCAGATAGATGATGAGCATAAATTTAATACTTTATTAAAACATAGCGGCGACATTATTAGTACAGAACCAGCAAAGCTTATTAAAGAGATGGCAATCCTCATTAAAGACAATGAAGCATTAACGCAATCTTTTATTGTTGACCCTATTGCTAAGGTAAAAGAAAATCTGCCACCTGATATTAAAGCAAAAATAGCTTTTTACTTAAATAAATTTGGTGACCGTTGCATCAATGAGTTAAAACTTGAGAGCGAAACCTTAAATGATGATCCGACAACTTTGTATCGAGCAATTGGAACATTAGCAAAGCGGCTACATCGTGGAGAACTACAGCAAGTAGAAGCTGATGACAGTGAGCAAAAAATCCAAATTAAAGGGCTTAAACGAGTTCTTTACAATTGGATTTTAAAACATGCAAGACGAACCATTGTAAATCGCGAAAATTTGAGATTTGAGCGAACAAGGGCTTTTGGATCAGTTCGTAGCGTTTTTAGAGAAATTGGGACACAGCTAGCAAGCTTTAAAGTCATTGAATCCCGTGATGATATTTTCTATTTAGAGTATAATGAAATTCTTAGCTTTATTGAAGGATGCGCCACAACATGGGACTTAAAAGGACTTATCGAAGTGAGAAAAACTGAATATGCCAGCTATGGTGACTTTGATGAAAACCGTTTTGAGACCTATGACTGTGTCGGTTTAAGTAAACGCCATATTAAGGAACAAGAAATCGAATTGACAGGCGATGTTTTAACTGGATTAGGTTGCTGTCCTGGTATTGTTCGTGGACGTGCGAAAGTTATTTCGAATCCAAAAGATGCAACGATACATGCCGGTGAAATCCTAGTAGCTAAACGAACAGATCCAGGATGGATTATGTTGTTTCCACCGTCAGCTGGTGTTTTAGTTGAATATGGCAGTCTATTATCCCATACAGCCATTGTTGTAAGAGAAATGGGAATTCCAGCTGTTGTATCTGTTAAACATTTAACAACAACGATTGAAACAGGAGATTTAATTGAACTAGATGGTGAAAAAGGAGTTGTGAGGATCATTGAAAAAGGAAACGCATATTGAAAGTCGCACAAACTTTGATTTTGTCCGTTATTCACAGGTTTGGGAAGATGCAGATTTACTGATTGAAGCCTTAGATTTGAAAGCAAAAGATGTTGTTGTTTCCATTGCCTCAGCTGGAGATAACTCATTCGCTCTCCTTGCCAAGGGCGTTAAGAAAGTATATGCCATAGATTTAAGCTTCCCACAAATTGCCTGTTGTGAATTGCGAAAAGCGATGTACAGGCAACTAAGCCATCAAGAACATTTGGTATTTGGTGGGGTTATTAAGGGGGAAATGGATCGCCTTGCTACTTTTAATGCCCTTGAAATGCCCAATGATGTTCGTGAATTTTGGCAGAATCATCTAGAAGCAATCAAAAAAGGTTTTATGTCACAAGGGAAATTGGATCGTTATTTTGCGATTTTTAGAACTAAGCTGGTGAGATTGGTTCATAGCCAAAAACGACTTAGTCATTTGTTCGCACCAAAAACTGAAGATGAACGGACACATTATTATGATAAAACATGGAATAACTTGCGTTTTAAGCTGGTTTGTAAATTCTTTTTTTCACGTTTTATACTGGGGCGTTTAGGTCGTGATAAAGAATTTTTTAAATACGTAGAAGGAAGTGTTGCTGATCGGATTCATGATCGAATGTCTTATGCTTTTACAACCCTTGATCCAAGTAAAAATCCTTATTTACAGTTTATGTATAAAGGGCATTACACGGATGTATTCCCTTATGCGTTGCGACCAGAGAATTATGAAAAAATTAGGACTAGCTTAGATCGAATTGAGTTTCAACAAATATCTATCGAAGCTTTTATCGCGAGTCATTCGGATAAAATTGATGCATTTAACTTGAGTAATATTTTTGAATACATGAGTCAAGAAGAAATGGATGTCTTATACACGGCACTGGCAAATAAGTCTAAAATAGGTACTAGATATGCTTACTGGAATTTTCTAGCGCCACGAAGTAGTGAAAATTTGCGAGATAAGCTTGGTATAAAAACATCACAGAAAAAAAACGATTTGTTTTTACTCAAAGATAAGGCATTTTTTTATAGCAAGTTTTATTTAGATGTATTAGGCGGAAATAGTGAGGTGCGTGATGACTGATTTGTTTTGGTTTATTGTTTTTTTTGCGGTTCTGGGTAGCTTTATGGGGGTTGGACAACTATTTATTAAGGTCGGCTTGAATGCTGAATGGTCTCGTAAAACCGTTCACATAGGGGTGGGTTGTTTCAGTTTAGGATTTCCTTTTATGTTTGAGAATCGCTTGACTGTTTTTTATTTAGTCATAACAGCGATCTCAGTGTTTTCGTTGCTCCGATTCAACGAGAAATTGAGCAAAGGAAATGCACTATTAGGTGTTGAACGAAAATCCTTCGGCGAATTCTACTTTCTTGCTGCTATTCTTGCTGTTTTCATGCTACACCAAGAACCTTATGAATATTTGATTCCAATGGCTATTTTAACATTTGCAGATAGTATTGCAGCCCTTGTAGGGGTTAAGTATGGTCGATTTAGAATTTCCCATTTTGAAGAAGGTGCGAAAAGTGGTGAAGGGAGTATGATGCTCTTTATCGTTGCGTTCTTTTGTACCTTAATCCCGCTACAACTTATGTCTGAGGTCGGACGCGTAGAAGTCTTGGTGATTGCTTTCTTAATTGGCATATTAGCTGCAGTAATTGAAATGGTTTTTGTTGATGGAAGTGATAATTTACTACTGCCTGTTTTAACACTTACCTTTTTAAGGTATTATGTTAATCAATCATTAACGTCGATTGCCACAAATATAGGCATCATGTTGGTGCTTATGATTCCCTGTCTCATTATTTATAAGCTGACGCCTGTTACAAAACTATCCATTGTTTATAGTTTGTTAATGGCCTATATCATTTTATTAGAAGGGGGGGTTATTTGGCTAATTCCCGCTGCGATGTTGTTTATTATGTTTGGAATTCTGCCTTTGATGCCCAAAGAAGAAAGACAAATTCCCCTTACTTACAAAGTAGTAGAATGTAACGCAATCATTGGGATTTGTTGTTTGATCTTTGCCAGACTTCTCCCGGCTTATGCTGATATCTTATACCTAGCCTTCTCATTGGCTTTTGCTTGTCATTTAATCATCAATACCTACAATAGATTAATTAGCTATCAACAATGCTCTGCTGTTTTCGCCTCGGTTTGTAGTATTTTAAAAGCCATTGTTTTCATTTCAATTCCCACATTTCTTTTTAGTGAGCTTGGAAATATGGCATTTATCATCTACTTATTATTCCTACTTCTAAGTATTAATTTTGCGTTCTATTTGACAAAGAAGTTTAATTATCCACATATTACAGCGGAAAAACTAATGGGTCATCAGTTTTTTGTCGGTACACTCGTCTTGATTTTTACATTGGTTTTAGCACAATTTATCGCATAGAAATTTGGAGGTAAAAAATGATATATAAAGATAAAGGTTATATTGGGAATTTTGAAATGAACGATATTCAAGACGGAAAAGAGAAACTGACCCGTTATATGAAGGAATTGGCTGAACATGATGAAATTATTGCACCCATTGATGGTTCGACTTGGTATCATTATCGTCTTGTTAGTTATACTGATGGAAGTCCAAGCTTTCCAATGGAACCTAGTAATCCACTTTGGTATAATGATGTTTACACTGACTTAGGTTTTGTACCGATTAAGAAATATTTTAGTGCAAAAGGCCCAGTCAAAAATATAAAACCCTATAAGGAGAGTGAAAGGGTCAATATTCGTGGATTTAAATCAGGAGATGTACATGAGATGTTACAGACAATGTATGAGATATCAATGGCTAGTTTTACAAATAATTTTTTATTTCATCCGATTAGCTATGCTGAATTTGAAGCCCTATATTTACCAAGATTTAATCGGATGGATCATGATTTTATTTTAGTTGCTGAGATGGATCAGAAGGTTGTTGGCTTTTTACTCGCCTTTGTTACAAATGGCATATTGATTGTGAAAACAGTTGCTGTGGTGCCTGAATATCGTTTTGCTGGTATCGGTGGAATGATTGTCAATGCAGTACTTGTTAAAGCTGAAAAGATGGGAATCAAAACAAGCATCGCTGCTTTGATGGCTGAAGATAATACGTCGCGCAAAGCGGCGACAAGATATGGTGGAAAAATCTTCCGTGAGTATACATTATACGGATTAAAAAGGTAGAAGGTAGGATGCGTTTATGAATATGTTAGACCGTTTGGAAAGAAGTAGTAAGATTGCCTTGATTCAAGGTAAGAAGAAGATTTCTTTTGCCGACCTTCTAGAACAAGGGCTTCGTTTTGGCAGCGATATGGGGGAGCAAGGAATTAATAAAGCTGATTATATTTTAATATTCATTCCCTTGTCAATCTCTTTATATCAAACTTTCATTGGGACATGGGCAATAGGTGCAGTTCCTATTTTTATTGACTTTTCTCGTGGCGTGGATTTTGTTAATGATGCGATTGTTAGACTACAACCAAAAGCGATGATTTGTGATCATGTAACTGGCTTGGTACGATTAAAATATCCTGCACTTCGAAAAGTTAAGGTATTAAAAGTGAGTGAAAAAGGTGATGAGATCACACATCTGGATTTAGATAATGAACATCCTGCTGTCTTAACTTTTACCAGTGGAACAACAGGGACGCCTAAAGTCGTTATTCGAAGTCATGGCTTTTTAATGGATCAATATGACGTATTATCAAAACATGCAGATTTTTCATCCGATCACAAAGACTTAGGGACACTTGCTATTTTTACAGTTGCTAATCTCCTTTCTAATATAACAACTGTTTTGCCGAAAAAGCGTTATAAAACAAAAGTTATTCCTAAAGAATTAGCTAAAAGTATTGAGAAAGAAGGAATCAATCGATTAATTGGCTCACCGAAGCTCATTGCTGATTTATTGCAATACAGTCATCTGCCAATGGTGAAAGTGATTTATCTTGGTGGTGCACCCGTTTATCCAAGTGTTGCAGAAAAAGTACCTAAGCACATTGCGTTACATATCGTTTATGGGTCAACAGAAGCTGAACCGATTGCACATATAAGGTGGTCTGAGGTTGGGGAGGCAATGCTTAAAAAGATTAAACTGGGACATGGTTTGCCAGTAGGGCGTGTCATCCCTGAGGTTGAGTGTATGATTGGTGAGGAAAGCGAGATTTTGGTTCGTGGTGCAATTGTTTTAGCAAAGGATGGTGTTGGTGCGTGGCACCCAACAGGTGATACTGGATTTTTTGATGAAGATGGTCTTTTGTGGTTGACAGGCAGGGTTAGCCAAACGATTAAAGATCGACATGGGATACTTCATCCTTTTGCCGTTGAATGTGTATTAGATGACCACTTTGGCATTCGTGGTGCTGTTTTGAATGTGTCAGATAGCAGGGTTGTTGTCATCGAGGAGAATGGTCCAACTGAAAAACAGATTTTGAGTGCATTAGCGGCTTTTAAAATTGAACGTGTTGTTATCGTTGAAAATTTGCCAATGGATAAGCGACATGGTGCTAAAATAAATTATAATCACGTTAGAGAGATGATGACAAATGAACCTTTTTACAGTCAATAATTTAATTAAAGAATATGGCAAGGGAGAGGCTAGGGTTCTTGCTTTGGATAATGTGAGTATCACCATTCCAAGTGGCAAGTTTGTTGTTATTTTGGGTGCAAGTGGTTCTGGAAAATCAACTTTGCTTAATATGCTTGGTTGTATGGATAAACCAACCAGTGGTAAGATTGATTTTTACAAGACTGATATCACAAGTTTTAATAAAAAGCAAATGACGCGTTTCCGTGGTGAAAACATCGGATTTGTTTTTCAAAGTTACAATCTGCTACCCGATTTAACTGCCCTTGAAAATGTAGAATTTTCAACCGAACTCTCGGGATTACCTCGAACTAATGCGGTAAGAGCATTAACCGTGGTTGGTTTGTTAAGGCGCATGAACCACTACCCTGCTGAACTTTCTGGTGGTGAACAGCAACGGGTCTCCATCGCTCGTGCGATTGCAAAAAATCCAAAAGTATTATTGTGTGATGAACCGACAGGCGCATTGGATTTCCATACAGGTATTAAGGTTTTGGAAGTTTTAAGGGAAGTTCAGAAAAAACAAAATGCTTCGGTTTTATTGATTACACATAATCAGGAAATAGCAAAAATAGCAGATATTGTGATAACGATGAGAAGTGGTGAAATTCGCTCTATCACTGAAAATGATTTTCCACTTTCACCAAAAGAGGTGGTTTGGTAATGAAATCTCCTTTACGACTGGTCTCACGAAAAATGCGGCGCCATATCCCTCAATTATTGGGACTTATTCTGCTATTAGCTGTGGGTGTTTCCTTTTTTGTTACACTGTTTACAATTCTTATGCGATATGAGGAAACAGCGGATCAATTTTTCAGTGACCACAATTATGCAGATGTGACTTTTTATGGTGTATTTGATCATGAAAGTGTGGCGTTATTATCTGGTTTTGATGGTGTTTTACGATCAGAGGGGCGAGTCGTTCATGATTTTAGAAATGACGAACAAATGATTCGAGCCATTTCATTAACTCATGATATAAACACACTCCATCTTGATGACGGTAGGCTACCTAGCAATCAAATGGAAGGTGTTTTACTTAGACAGAATGCGAATGCGATGGATCTTTTGATTGGCGATACAATTGTAGTTGGTCATAGAGAACTACAAATAACTGGCATTGCGTATTCCCCCGAATATATTTATTTGGTTCAAAATGAACGCAATCCAATAGCTGGAGCAGATGTTTTTGGTGTTATATTTGTTACCAGAGACTTTTTTGCTGAAAATGATAATGAAATTGTCGTCATGACTGATGATCATTTTGACATAACTGAGGCAGGACAAGCGATTGGTGCTTTTCATCACTTACAGCGCCAAGGACAAGTAAATTACCAAATGTATCGTGATGCTTTGGAACAATTTGTCACTTTTGCTTATATTTTCCCTTTTATATTTGCTGTCCTCATTGTGGTCATCACATATATTGTCCTTTCACGTACGATCCAAAAAGATAGAAAACAAATCGGCATTATGAAGGCTCTTGGAACATCTAATAAAAGAATTATTTTCGTTTATCTGTCTCAATTTTTCTTTACCGCAATCGTTGGTGCAATGATTGGTTGTACGACTGCCATCTTTTTGACTGACATTGTCATTAACATGTTTTCGGCAGTGTTTATCGTTCCAACACTTGGTTTTGCTTTTTATCCTGCTTTGTGGTTGAGTGCAACGATAACTTCTATTATCCTGTGTGTCTTATCTAGCTGGATAGCTTTGTTAGGGATACTTCAGGTAATGCCTGCACATGCCATGAGCCCAAGACTTCCCAAAGGTGGCAATAAGATTTTCATTGAACACATTGAATTTTTGTGGAAAAGTTTCACTTTTAATACACGTTATACATTAAAAAATGCCTTTCGCAATAAAGGGCGATTTCTAGTCATCGTGCTTGGTATGGCGGCTTCTTGTGCGTTGCTTATGTTTTCTTTTGGATTTAATGATTCGATTATGAATACAAAA
>WRKJ01000103.1 GCA_009778135.1 Defluviitaleaceae bacterium | reverse complement strand
TGTCTCTTGACTTGGATGATCAAGTGAAGTTGCTAATTTATCTCGATGCTTTTGAATGGTATCATGCGTAACGGACCAGATATAGTTGATCCAACCGTCGCATTTACTTAAAGTAGCGTCATCGGTATAGATTTGTCCATGGTGTATTAAAGCAGTGGCTTTAACATCGGTTTTGCTTCTGGCTGTGAACGCAATGTTGGCTTCTGTAATCTCAAAGCTGATGTTGGTTTCTTCAGTTCCACATGAAAGATTTAGTATGTTAGCGCCTTTTAAATCCATGTTTTTGAGGTCGGCTAGTACTAAATTTTCTAGTTCCATCTTATCAACTCCTTCTCCGTTGCTTATTATACCATAAAAACAAGGATAACTAAACCATATTATCCTTAATAGTAGAAGAAATGTTGATTTATCGAACCCCTTTGTAAATATTTAAAAAACGTTCATTTAGCTATTGACTTTCAACCCTTAATCGTTTAAAATTTTAATTGATAATGATTACCATTAAGTCATTTTTGACATTTGATGACAAGTTTGAAAGAAAGGCTGATCGGGTCTGGATTTTGCCCGAGTTTGAATGTCATTTATCGAAGCGTCGCATCATTTAGTTCACGGATAAATACTGTGCCTAATATTAGAAAATCGTTAGGAGGTTGACAGTTGAAAAGGGATAGAAAAAGTAAATATGTGGTCAACCATTAGAAGGTGGTCGTTGGCCTGTTCAATCATAAAAGTGAAAAATTGTACAATGATCAAATTGTAAATTAATAATAGAGGTGTTTGAAAATGAAAGTAACATTCCAAGGAAATCCATTAACAGTAGCAGGAACACAAGTTAAAGTTGGAGATGTATTTCCTGATTTTAAAGTATCAAAAAACGATTTAAGCGAATTAACATTGGCTGATACAAGTGGCGTTCGTATTTTCTTATCAGTGCCATCTTTAGATACGCCAGTTTGCGATTTAGAAGTGATGACGTTCAATAACCGTGTATCTGAAATCCCAGGTGTATCAGTTTATACATTATCGATGGATTTGCCATTTGCGCAAGCGAGATGGTGTGGTGCGAATACAGTCGAAGCAGTGACGACTGCATCTGATTATAAAGACCGTTCATTTGCGCAAGCAACGGGAACGTTCATTGAAGAATTAGGCTTATTAACACGTGCAGCATTTGTTGTCGATGCAGCAGGAAAAGTTACACATGTTGAGTATTTAGAAGAGATTACAGAGCAACCTCATTTTGACGCTATTCTTGAAGCTGCTAAAGCGCTATAAGCTGTGATCCTTTAAAAAATAATTTAAAAGATCGAGTGTGATAATATGGTAAATGTAGAAGGAAGATGGACATTGGTCACAGGAGCTAGTCGTGGGATTGGTCGTGAGATCGCCCTTTATATGGCGAAGCAAGGGGCGAATCTCGTCGTGCATAGTCGTGATCTGGCACATACGAAAAATCTCGTTGATGAGATTAAAGGCTACAATGTTGATTGCTTTGCTGTAGCGTGTGAACTTTCGGATGAAAAAGCGACGCGTCAGATGGCTGATGACATTTTAAAGCGTGTCGAAATTGACATTTTATTTAACAATGCAGGCGTACAAGCGCCTTCTCAAGAGTCATTTTATGGCATTGACTGTGAAGCGTTTGTATGGACATATAAAGTGAATACGTTAGCACCCATGATTTTAATTGAAAAGTTTTTGCCTCATATGTTGAACCAAAAGTTTGGACGCATTATTAATTCAACCAGTGGTATTAAAGATCAACCAGAGCAAGCAGCATATGCTGCTTCAAAAGGAGCGATCGATAAAATAACGAAGGATTTATCCGCTAAACTTGTTGGAACAGGTGTGCTCATTAATATTGCAGACCCAGGTTGGATTAAAACAGAGTTAGGTGGACCTTACGCTTCTCATGATGTTTCAACGGTTATTCCTGGGATTGTCATTGGTGCTTTTGCTGAAGAAGAAGACATTAATGGTGCTTGGATTCCTGTTCAACGTTTTAGAGGGATGAGTTTGGATGAAGCTGTGGCCATGTCGCCAGCTTTGGTCAAATAACGGTGAAATAAGGAAACAAAAAGTAACAAAGCTTGATTTCAATGAAATCAAATGAAAGAAATCATCAAAATAGACTAGATAAAAATAATCAGATTGTGTATACTATTAACTAAGATTAGTGATCTAATCTGACTAAATGATCAAAAGGAGTTTTTTAAAATGGCTAAATATACAAAAGTTGCAAAAGATGAGTGCATCGCATGTGGCGCATGTGGTTCAGTTGCCCCAGATATTTTCGATTATGATGATGAAGGATATGCAGAAAACATTTATCCTGGAGATGGTAATGAAGGTATTGTTGAAATTGACGAAGATTTACATGATGATCTTATAGATGCAGCTGAAGGATGCCCAACTGAAGCGATTAAAGTATCTGAGACACCATTTGCTTAAGAATATAAACACCTACAGCTTGTTTGGTGAATATTTATCAGCTTCGGTGTTTACATTTTTAGAGAAAAGAGTGAGTTCACGTGTCAGAAAAAATATATGATATTACAATCATTGGTGGGGGACCTGTGGGGATGTATGCTTCTTTTTATGCGGCTATGCAAGGACTAGAAGTCAAGCTAGTCGACTCTTTAGAGCACTTAGGTGGACAGTTAACGGCGATTTATCCTGAGAAATACATCTATGATTTGCCAGGTCATCCGAAAATTCGTGCTTCTGAAATGATTGAGCAACTGAACGTGCAAATGAATCAGTACGCAGAAAGAATCGACATTCAGACAGCGACTACCGTGACAGATGTTGTTAAGCAAGCAGATACAACCTTCCAAATTACAACCACGCGTAATGGTTTTGTTTCAAGATCTGTATTAATAACAGCTGGTAATGGTGCATTTAACCCACGTGGTTTGGATGTAGAGAGTGATGATGTTTCGAATCTCCACTACTTTGTGACGAATATGATGCAATTTAAAGATAAAGATGTTGTCATTTTCGGTGGTGGAGATTCTGCTGTGGATTGGGCATTAATGTTAAACGGTATTGCTCGAAGTGTTTCAGTTGTGCACCGCCGTCATGAGTTCCGTGCTCACGCTAGTTCTATTGAAAAGTTAACGTCATCAAGTGCAAAGGTGTATACACCTTATAAAGCGTCAGAGTTGATTGGTTCAGAGGGTCGGGTTCACCAAGTTGTCCTGGAGCATCTGGAAACGAGTGAGCGTCTCACGCTTGAAGTGGATGATATCATCGTCCTATTTGGCTTTGTCTCATCCCTTGGACCGATTAAAGACTGGGGACTTAAATTTAGAAAAACAGCATTGACTGTCGACACGTTGGATCAAACCAATATTGAAGGTATCTTTGCTGCAGGAGATGCGGCGACTTTTGATGGCAAGATCAAAATGATTACAACCGGATTTGGAGAAGCGGTTGTCGCGATCAATGCAGCGAAAGCATATGCTTATCCCGACAAGGTGCATCGTCATCAGCATTCGTCTACGATCGGTGGAAGCTAATCAGGTGTGCGTTAAAGCGTGTTGCCTTTTTGAAACGAATGACAGATCATGACTGATTGATGGCAATTACAAATGAGTGATCAAACTTGACAAACATGAGGGGATGATAAGATGGATCAAGTTGTCAACATTTTAAATGAGCAGTTGTCCAACTGGCATGTACTTTTTGTGAAACTGCACAATTATCATTGGAATGTTAAAGGAAGTGACTTCTTTACATTGCATGAAAAATTTGAAATGCTTTATAATGAAGCAGCTGGTCACATTGATGAGTTGGCAGAACGAATCTTGGCATTAGGTGCAAAACCAGCTGGTTCGTTTAAAGCATATTTAGCATTATCAACAGTGGCGGAGGCGACTGGCAATGAAAGCTCTCGAGAAATGGTTGAGCAAATTATTGTTGATTTTAAAACAGTTGTTGCAAGTGCCAAAAGTGGGATTGAAGCTGCAAGTGAAATCGGTGATGAGACAACTGTTGATTTGTTTACACAGATTCATGTGGCATTAGAAAAACACATTTGGTTGTTTACCGCTTTTCTTGGTTAGTCGTGTTAAAGATTAAAAAAGATGTGAATTAAACCGATTAGGTTAAGAAAAATTGAGGAGGAAAATGATTATGGCATATCCATTTGAATTAAAACCATTAAACTATTCTTACGAGGCACTGGAGCCATTTATTGATGCAGCAACAATGGAGTTACATCACAGTAAGCATTTGAACACTTATGTAACCACGTTAAATGGTGCATTAGAAAACCATCCAGAGTTACACGGTTTAGAAGTAGAAGAATTATTAGCAAAATTAAATGAACTACCAGAAGCGATTCGTCCAGCTGTACGTAACCATGGTGGTGGAACTTATAATCATAACTTCTTCTTTGATTTATTGAAAAAAGATGTTGCTGAACCAACATCTGGGCCCCTCTATGATGCAATCATTGCTGCATTTGGCTCATTTGACCAGTTCAAAGCTGATTTCAAACAAGCAGGATTAACGCAATTTGGTTCAGGATGGGCATGGTTGGTAACAGATGCGACTGGAAGTCTAAGCTTATTAAAAACGCCTAATCAGGATACGCCAATTCCAGAAGGTGTTACACCAGTCATCGGCGTTGATGTTTGGGAGCATGCTTACTATTTGAAATGTCAAAATCGTCGACCAGAATACATTGATAATTTCTTCAATGTGGTGGATTGGAATAAAGCAGAAGCGAACTATTTAAATCGCTAAAGTACCATCTAGCAGTAAGCTTGAACGAGGAATCATAAAAATGAAACAACGGTAGAAAGTCAAATATCTTTTCTACTGTTGTTTTTAATATCGATAAAACGACCTTTTTAAGCGCTTTATAATTATCAAGTAGGGTTGTTTAAATTCATAAAGATGTGTTTACATTCAGTTGATGATTTAAGGAATATGAGACAATTTTATCAGACTTACATGTATCAAATCGGGCAGACATCGTCTAACGAATTTGAAAATAATATTTTAACAGACACTTTTGAAGCTGTTATTCAAAAACAACAGACACTGTCTAGCGAATTCAAATTAAGTTGGTCACATTATCAAGTTTTGATGAGAATTGATAACATTAATGAACGGAGGTTTTATGAAATTGAAGCAACAAATTTGCAATGGGGAGTTCGCGAATTGCGTCGCCAAGTTAATAGTTCTCTTTATGAGCGTTTAGCACTTTCTCGTGATAAGGATAAAGTAATGGAGCTTGCACATTTAGGACAAGTGGTTGATAGTCCTAAAAATATGTTTAAAACACCCTATGTACTAGAATTTACTGGACTTGAGGAGCGTCCTTCTTATAGTGAAACTGAATTAGAACAAGCTTTGATTGATAATTTACAAAAATTTTTGCTTGAACTAGGAAAAGGATTCTTATTCGAAGCACGTCAAAAGCGATTTTCTTTTGACGAAAAATCTTTTTTTGTAGACCTTGTATTTTACAATAGATTACTTCAATGTTATGTCATCATTGATTTAAAAGTTGGCGAGTTAAAGCATCAAGATTTAGGACAAATTATGATGTATGTCAACTATTTTGACCGATATGTTAAAACTGAAAAAGAAGCGCCAACAGTTGGTATTTTATTGTGCAAGAAAAAAGATGATAACATAGTGGAACTCACCTTACCAGAAAACAGTAATATTTATGCTTCAGAATACAATTTATACTTGCCTGATAAAGAAGTTTTACAAAGAAAACTTGAAGAATGGGTTGAAGAATTTGAGGAAATTCATGGAAATGGTAAGTATATAGACAAATCTTGAAACATCAACGACACCAACATGATGATTTTTGAAAGGAAGAATAGATAATAATCCTCAAGAATGATAGAAAGGTGGAAGTAGTCATGGAGCAGTGGGAAGCTAACACCAGCTGGAGCGACATCGGTTTAAATCTTTTTTGGTACGACCTTTTTAAGCGTTTTATAAATATCAAGTAGGGTCGTTTGAATTCATAAAGGTGTGTTTACATTCAGTTGACGATTTGATGAGATAATTAAAAACGATGATGCACATAAAAAATCCCTTTCAAGTTACGGTAATAACTCAAAATGAACGTTATTAATTGAAATGTTCATCGTCTATGGTTTTATCTTTATAGCGAGCGTCTATACCTTTTATGAGTTGGGCGTTAATTCATACAACCAATACCGAAATGCCCATTTTGTGCTGTTATATTCCATTGAAGCCCCCAGCCTCCAGGAAATCCTTGGTTTGTACATAAATGATTTGCTACAGCGAGAAAAACTGCTGCTACAACTGCAAGGATAATCCATTGCCAAGCGTTATATTTAGTGGAAATTTCTATTATACGTTGAATAATAGCATTTAAAAAACGACTTACAATGGTTTTAATTTTCAACTTTTTCATGTTGCACCTCTTTTTTTGTATCATTTTTAATTTTCGACATTATATCACGACATAGGTGTATAAGTCAAGTCAAAAAGAAAAAAAGGTAGCTATTTGTCTTGAAATGGGTATTTTTGTATTATTTTGTGGTATTATTTGTTGCAGTGAATTTTTTATATGAAGCATCATCTGACCCCACATTAATAAAAAACTCGTGCGGTTTATCTTGGAAAAATGAGCTTAGCTATTGACTTCATTTATTTAATGCTTTATAATAAATTGTTGAAAATGATTATCATTAAGATTTCAATATTGGTAACTGTCCAACCTATAAAGAGAAATCGTTTTTAAATGACTGGGATTAGCTCATTCATCTTTAATTTGTAGAAAATCAGAATACCAGTAGAAATAAATCTTTATTTTATTCATTTTTTCTAAGTTTTCCACAGGGTAACTAAACAGTTACCAATATGTTAAGCGTAAAGCAGTGAGATGGCGCTGTTGCTACGTTAGAAAGCAAATTAATTTAAAAGAATTTTCTTAGTTCACATATAAAAATTGTGCCTCGTTTGACTCAAATTAAATTTTTTAGATTTTAATAACTAGAAAATGAGTATAAGCCTCTTCGGACATCATGTCAAGGGGTTTACTGATGCGAAGTGGGAAAAATGGTCAAGTTAGACACAAGTAAAAGGAAGGGTGAAAAATGACAGCCCAAGAAGAAATGAAAGTATCATTAGAAGCAATTTTAGCAGAAGGGATGGAACTTGTGCATTTTGCTGTGGATGAGGAAGCGTCCATGGTTACAGCGATTATTCAAGCACCAGGCTTGGATGATAAAGTGCAAAAAGACTTATCTCGACAAGTTGCAAAAATTGTGAAACTGGATTATAAATACAAAGGTGTCAAACTTTCAATTGAAGCACCGAAAGTAAAAGTTGAGCGCGCAGAAACGAAAACACGTTTTATTACAGTTACATCAGGAAAAGGTGGCGTTGGGAAATCAACAGTTTCAGCAAACTTAGCAGTGGCTTTGGCGAGAACAGGTAAAAAAGTGGGCATTATTGATGCAGATGTCTATGGGCCAAGTTTACCAAAAATATTTGGGATTACTGATCCGAAAATGTCAATGACAGAAGATCAAAAAATCATCCCGATGAAAACAGAAGACGGTGTAACCATCATTTCAACAGAATTTTTAACACCAGATGATAAACCATTAATGTGGCGTGGACCGCTCCTTAGCCGTATGCTGGAACACTTTTTTGATGATGTCATTTGGGAAGAAGATTTAGATTACATCATTATTGATTTGCCACCTGGAACGGGAGACATTCCACTAGACTTAAACAACTTTGTACCAAAGTCCAAGACCATTGTGGTGACAACGCCTCATAAAATGGCATCAGAAATTGCCATTAAATCAGGACAAATGGCACAACATTTAGGACATGAACTAATAGGGGTCGTCGAGAACATGTCTTATTTTACAAACCCAGTCAATGGTGCAGAAGAAAGAATCTTTGGGCACGGTGGTGGGGCAATTGTCGCAAAAGCATTAGAGACCGACGTGATTGCTCAGATTCCGATTGCTCAAGTTAAAGAAGGTTTTACCCACGGTATTTTTGCCATTCATGAAGAAAATGGTATTTCTTATTTAGGACTTGCGAATAAAATTATGAAATCTTATTCCGAAAATAAATTTGATCCTTTAGGCGTTTGAGAAAGCAGTGTCTTTTATGATGTGATTTGAAAAATAAAACAGTGAATGCCACTTTAGAAGTCGCCAAAAGGCTATTTTAATGGGGCAAGTAGAAAGGGAGTAAAGATCATAATGTCAAATGTTTTAGTTATTTTAGGAAGTTTAAATCAAGCTGAGTTGAGTGCCAGTACACAAGTGGCGACGGCATTTTTAGAGGCTTACACAGCCAAAAATCCTGAGGCAACAGTGGAAACCATTGATGCGACTGAAGTTCATGATGTTGCGTTAACAAAAAATATCATTTCAGGGAATATTGGTGAGTATGAGCAAGATGTTCTTTCACAACGTATGGCGCTATTAGAAAAATTCAAAGCTGCAGACTTGGTCGTCATTGCAACACCGATGTTTAACTTTGGTCTACCAGGTCAAGTTAAAGAAGTGCTTGATACATTTGCAGTTGCAGGTGAAACGTTCAAATATTTGGATGCACCAGATGCTGATGGCAATGTTTCAGTCGGCTTATCAGAAGGAAAGAAATTGGTGCTTATTGAAGCGATGGGTGGTTTTAATGCAGGGGTAAAAGATGTGGCATTTGCGCAAGTAGAGTTACTGTTTAATTTCTTAGGTGTTGACGATATTTCATACATTCCGGTTCAAGGAACGGCTGTTCCGGGAATGGAAGAAACAGCACAACGCATTGCTGAAGCGAAAGATTTGGCAGCGACGCTCTAAGACGTACACTTCAGTCTGAAGCGAAACGGGAGGTTGTCTCATGGAAATTGGAATTAGTACATTTGTTGAAGCTACCCCTGATTATCAAACAGGAAAAACGATCAGTCATGCTGAGCGGATCAGAGAGATTGTTGAAGAAATCAAATTAGCAGATGAAGTTGGACTTGATGTTTACGGTGTTGGTGAACATCATCGTCCCGACTTTGCCGCATCAAGTCCGGAAATGATTTTAGCTGCTGCTGCTCCTTTGACGAAACAAATTCGTTTGACTAGTGCTGTAACGGTGCTTTCTTCAGCTGACCCTGTTCGTATTTTTCAAAATTTTGCTACACTTGATGGACTTTCTAATGGCCGTGCTGAAATGATGGTAGGCCGTGGCTCTTTTACTGAATCATTCCCTTTGTTCGGTTTGGATTTAAAGTATTATCATGAGCTATTCGAAGAGAACTTGGAATTGTTAATGGAAATCCAAAAAAATAACAAAGCAGTTTATTGGCGAGGTGGGCATCGTCCAGCCATTGATGGCTTAGGCGTGTACCCCAATCCAGTTCAAAGAAAACTTCCCATTACAGTAGGAACAGGTGGCAATCCTGAATCTACGATTCGGGCAGCTAAGCTTGGCTTGCCCGTTGTTTATGCCATTATTGGTGGGCAGCCAGAGCACTTTGCACCGCTTGTTGACTTATATAAACGAACAGCATCTCGTGCAGGTCATGATGTCAGTCAATTTCCAGTTGCGTCTCATTCTCACGGATTCGTCGCAAAAACAACAGAGGAAGCCGTTGAGAAATTTTTCATTCCAACGAAGTACGTGATGAATGTCCTCGGGAAAGAACGAGGATGGCCACCGTACACCCGTGCTAGCTATGACGCAGCTCGTTCTTTTGAAGGTGCGCTTTATGTGGGAGACCCTGAAACGGTAGCGAAGAAAATCATACACTTACGTCAAGTTGTTGGCATTACACGTTTTTACATGCATTTACCACTTGGAACCATGCCACATGAAGATGTCATGTGTGCTATCCGATTGCTTGGTGAAGAAGTGGCACCGAGGGTAAAGGAAGCAGTTAAAAGATGGGAAAGTCAAGGAGGTGTCTAATATGGAAGATGTGTTAGCATTTATTAAAGAACAAAAAGTAACCTATTTAGCCACCATTGAAGGTGATCAAGCCCGCGTACGTCCGATGAGCGGCTTGGTTGAAATGAATGGCAAGCTTGCATGGTGCACCAATAAAAAGGGTGACGTTTTTAAAGAAGTTGCTAAAAATCCTAAAATTGAGTTTTGCATGTATACAGGAGGAAAAACTGTTCGTTTATCTGGCAGCTGTTTCTTAACAGATACAGATGAAGCGAAAGCGGCTTTTTTAGAAATTCAACCGGCTGTTGCTAATTATTATGGTGGTGGTCTAGATGAGATGGCAGTCATGATTTTTGAAGATGCACAAGCGTTTGTCGCTGCTGGAAAAACAAAGGAAGTCGTCACACTGTATTAAAGTAAGAGAAGGAGTTGTTTGAAATGGCAGTTGTAAATTTAACAGGAGAAAATTTTAAAGCTGAGACTAGCCAAGGATTAGTTTTGGTTGATTTTTATGCTGACTGGTGTGGACCTTGCAAAATGTTAGCACCTGTGCTTGATGAATTAGCAAATGAAGTAACAGACGTTAAAATTTCTAAAGTGAACGTCGATAGTGCGAAGGAATTGGCGGTTGAATTTGGTGTGAGCACCATTCCCAATATTACATTTTTAAAGGATGGCAAGATTGTCCATCAAGATATTGGGTACAAGCCAAAAGAAGTTTTACTATCTTTAATTGATTCATACAGATAACAAAGTTTTAAAAGAGAGGCGATGACTATGTCAGACAACAAAAAAGTATTTAAATCAATGGATGGGGCTGAAGCTGCTGCCCATGCTGCATATGCGTTTACAGAGGTTGCGGGTATTTATCCAATTACGCCTTCGACACCGCTTGCTGAGCATACTGACTTATGGGCATCACAAGGAAAGAAAAACTTATTTGGCGCACCTGTAAAGGTAATTGAAATGCAATCTGAAGCAGGCGCTGCTGGTGTTGTTCACGGATCCCTTCAAACGGGTGCGTTAACAACGACTTATACGGCATCACAAGGGCTATTATTGAAAATTCCTAATATGTATAAAATTGTAGGAGAATTATTACCTGGTGTTATGCACGTAACGGCACGTTCTATTGCGACACATGCTTTGTCAATCTTTGGTGATCATCAAGATGTCTATGCAGCGCGTCAAACAGGATGGGCGATGATGGCGACTTCTTCGGTTCAAGAAGTGATGGATTTGGCTGGCGTTGCGCATTTAGCGGCCATTAAAGCAAGTATGCCAGTGATGCACTTCTTTGACGGATTTAGAACGTCACATGAAATTCAAAAGGTTGAAGTCATTGACTATAAGCACTTTGAAAGATTAATTGATATGGACATGGTAGAAAAATTCCGTGCCCGTTCATTAAGTCCGCACAATCCAGTGACAAAAGGTCCTGCACAAAATGATGATGTTTATTTCCAAAACCGTGAAGCACAAAATAAATATTTCGAAGCGATTCCTGATATTGTTGCGGATTACATGAAAGAAATTTCTGAAGTAACCGGTCGTGAGTATAAGCCATTTGTCTATTATGGACATCCGGAAGCAACGGATATTATTGTCGCAATGGGATCCGTTACAGAAACGACCAAAGGCGTTGTAGATCTTTTGAATAAGCAAGGTCGAAAAGTAGGTGTGATTACCGTTCATTTGTATCGACCATTTAGTAGCAAGTATTTCTTTGATGTTTTACCGGCGACCGTGGAAAGAATTGCAGTCCTTGATAAAACGAAAGAATCAGGTGCAGTTTGTGAACCACTTTGCTTGGATATTAAAGGAATCTTTAATGGTCAAGCAAAAACACCACTTATTATCGGTGGTCGTTATGGACTTTCTTCAAAAGATACAACACCTGGACAAATTGTGGCTGTTTATGACAATTTAGCTGGTGAACAAAAAGATGATTTTACCATTGGTATTGTGGATGATGTCACATTCAAATCTCTCAAAACAGTTCCAAACATTGTCACATTAGATGAAGAAGTGACAGAAGCGATGTTCTTCGGTGTGGGTGAGGATGGAACCATTGGTGCGAATAAGAACACCATTAAAATCATGGGTGAGAATACGGAAAGTTATGGTCAAGCTTATTTTGCTTATGACTCTAAGAAGTCAGGTGGCTTAACGAAATCTAATCTCCGTTTCTCTAAAAATCCAATTCCAGCACCATACCTTGTTTCAACACCGAGCTTTGTTTCATGTTCAACAGATGCTTATATCGGAAAATATGACATGATTTCAGGGTTAAGAGAGGGTGGAACATTCCTTTTAAACACTGTCTTTTCGCCAGAAGACATTGTAGATCGACTGCCGAACAGTTTCAAGAAAACATTGGCAGATAAACATGCAAAATTCTTTATTGTTGATGCCATTAACTTAGCGCGTGAAATTGGTTTAGGTCGTCGTACGAATACGATTATGCAATCGGCATTCTTCAAACTAAACCCACAGATGTTACCTTATGAAGAAGCTGTTAGGTTAATGAAAGAATACGTCGTGAAGCTTTATTCTCGTAAAGGTGAGAAAGTTGTCGCTTTAAATCATGAAGCCATTGATAAAGGTGCAGAAGGGTTAATGGAAGTGAAAGTTGATCCAGCATGGTCTGATTTAGAAGCAGAGGGGATCGACATTGATCAAACACGTCCAGAATTTGTTCGTAACATTGCTGATGCGATTGCAGTTGATCAAGGGTATTCACTACCAGTATCGGCATTTGACAATCAATTCGTTGATGGAACGATGCCACATGGAACGGCTGCTTATGAAAAACGTGGAATTGCTCGTTTCGTTCCGAAATGGATTGAAGAAAACTGTATTCAATGTAACCAATGTGCGTACGTATGTCCACATGCTGTTATTCGTCCTTTCTTAATGACGGAAGAAGAGCAAGCGAAAGCACCTGAAGGTGTTCGTACATTAAAAGCGATTGGTAAAGGTCTTGATGGTCTTGAGTATCGCATTCAAGTTTCAACCCTTGATTGTACAGGTTGTGAAGTATGTGTGAACGTTTGTCCAGGTAAGAAAAATGTTAAAGCCCTTGAAATGGTGCCAATTCATGAAGAGATCGCTGCGGGAGAAATCCAAGCGTCTGACTATTTCTTTAACGAAGTGACTTACAAAGATAACCTACTTCCAAAAAATACAGTTAAAGGTTCATCATTTGCACAGCCACTATTTGAATTTTCTGGTGCATGTGCAGGTTGTGGAGAAACGCCATACATCTCATTGTTAACAAGATTATTTGGTGTGAACATGCAAATTGCTAACGCAACAGGATGTACATCGATTTATGGTGCTTCATATCCAGCGACACCTTACACACAAAATGCTGAAGGTGAAGGACCAGCTTGGGCGAACTCACTGTTCGAAGACAATGCAGAATTTGGATTTGGGATGTATCATGCAGGTGAAACATTGCGTGACCGTATTCAACTTAATCTCGAAGCGATTTTACCTAACGTCAATGAAGTTGATCAAGCTGTGTTGAAAGATTGGCTTGAAAATCGTGATAGCATCGAAGAGACAAGACGTATCCGTCCAGAGCTTGAGCGTGTCCTTGCGACTGTAGATACATCTGAAGCAAAAGATACGCTAAGCTTAAAAGATTACATTGTGAAGCGTTCAAACTGGATTCTTGGTGGAGACGGTTGGGCATATGACATTGGTTACGGTGGTCTTGATCATGTTATTGCGAACAATGACGATGTTAACATTTTAGTATTGGACACTGAAGTTTATTCAAATACAGGTGGACAGTCTTCTAAATCGTCTGCAACAGGATCACTTGCTAAATTTGCAGCTAGTGGTAAACCAGGAACGAAGAAAGATTTAGCAGGTCTTGCGATGACTTATGGCCATGTCTATGTGGCACAAGTGTCGCACGGTGCTAACCAAGCACAAGTTATTAAAGCGATGATGGAAGCTGAAGCACATAAAGGGCCATCATTAATCATTGCGTATTCACCATGTATTGCACACGGGATTAAAGGTGGACTTGCCAACACAATGAGTCAAGCAGAACTTGCAACGAAGTCTGGTTACTGGCCAATTTACCGCTTTAATCCAGCAAATGCTGAGAAAGGTAAAAACCCAATTAAGATTGATGGTCGTGCACCAAATTGGGATCAGTATCATGAATTCTTAATGAATGAAGACCGTTATGCCCAATTGATGAAAATTAATCCTGAGCAAGCAACTGATCTGCTTGAAGCAAATAAAATAGAATCGCAACGCCGATATCGTCAATTAGAACGCTTAGCATCACTTGATTATAGTAATGAAATTGAAGTAAAAGAAGAAGAAGAAAGTGCCTAAAATTAAACGTGAAACAAAGTGTTTGAGTGCAACCGAATTTTTAGCACCTTATTTGTTAAATCTGAGATGACGCCTGCGTTGTTCGTACGATGAAAATTTCTTTCAAAATTTTGAGGGAGAAGCGACTAGAAAATGATCGGATGCGATGCTTTGTTTAGCTAGATAATAGATAAGTATGTTGGTGGTCGGCTTAAAGCCACCACTGACATTTTCTTTGGATTAAGATAGGAGTTAAGTTTGATTATGGAAAACAAGCAGGAAAAGACTGCACCGATTAAAAAGAAGAAAAAACCGATGAAAATGATGGATATCGTGCTTTACGCATTACTTTTTGTTTTTGCATGGACCACATATAGTCAATTTGTTGTCTTTGGATTAGACGTTGTCATTCATGCTGTTCTTAAATTAGTAGTGGCTTGTGTAACAGGTTGGTTAACACATGTTGCCTTTTATGGAATGATTGACTGGCGCGAAGGAAAAACATTTACTTCTTTTTGGAAAAGAATCACGGCTAATCACAAGAAGATTGTTCGAAATGTCCCATTGATTACGGCTGTTATTTTGTCAATACGATTTCGTTCTGATACACCCTTGTTGATCATTATACTGTCAGTCGTTTTGGCTGAATTAATTGGAAAGTTGATGTGGGGTGGCTTTGGTAAAAACATCGTTAACCCTGTCGCAGTTGGCTTCTTATTAACAGATTTAATGTTCGAACAATACAATCGAATGCCTCAAGCAGTAGATGGCATGGCGACATTAATTGATGGTGTAACATCTGCGACACCACTTACGGGTATTGCTTCAAATGGTTGGTATTTTGGCAGTTATCAATATGCGCATTTTCAAGCAGCTTTTGGTAATTGGTGGACATTGCTTATTGGACATGCGCCTGCACCAAGTGCAGAAATGGCAAGGCTTGCCATTCTCATTGCTTTTGCTTTTATGGCTTATAAAAAAGCTTTAGATTGGGTGATTCCCGTTTTGTATCTTGGAACAGTGTTTGTGATAACAACTGTTATTGGTTTTTATCACGGATTTAGTCTGGTATATCCGCTTTATCATCTTTTAACAGGTGGGCTTTTGTTCGGTGCGGTTTTTATGGCAACAGATCCTGTTACAATTCCTAAGAATAAGCCAGGGAAAATGATTTTTGCTATTTTGCTTGGTGTCTTAACTTTGGCGATTAGATTTGGCTCGTTACGTTTTCCAGAAGGCATGATGTTGGCATTAGTTGTTATGAACTTACTTTCTCCATGGCTCAACCAAAAAGCAGCACCACTTGCTAAAAAAACGCCAAAAGTACGCTTGATGACATATGGCACTATTTTCATCGCAGGACTTTTATTCGTCGTATTGGTTTCAGCGCTTAATACAGGTGTTTAATTGTATCAACCCTTGTTGATTTAAGGTAAGACACCCTCGTTTCACTAAATTTGAAGAGGTGGTTTGATGTGATTGTGAAAGCAAACGCTCATCAAACTACCATTTTTTTGGTGTTGTGATCGCAATAGGTCAACCAAAAAATTGAAAAATTTTCATCGATTTTTATACAGCAAGTTTCGTGAAAAATAAGCAATTCTTATTGATAAGTTTGGCCTTAAATGATATAATCTTAATCGACAGAATTATTCTATTAAAGAATAATAGTTGCTTATTTCTCCTCACGACGCATGAGTTGAAATTGTTGAAAAGTAGTAAAGGAAAGTGACTTAGATGGTAAAATATACAAGAGTGGCAAAAGATGAATGTATTGCATGTGGTGCATGTGGGAGTGTTGCACCAGATATCTTTGACTATGATGATGAAGGATATGCAGAAAACATTTATAACGCTGATGGAAATACAGGTACAGTGGCAATCGAAGAAGATTTACACGACGACTTGATCGATGCAGCTGAAGGTTGTCCGACAGAAGCCATTAAAGTTTCTGATACACCATTTAGCTAAATGTCGAATTGCCAGGCATTTATGCCTGGCTTTTTTATTAATTGATCATGAGAATGAGAGTGATAAATGATGCTTATTTTGTACGATTCATTAACTGGGAACGTTGGTCGATTCATTAAAAAATTATCCGTTGAAGCAACTCAAATAACAGCTGATATGGTTGTTGATCAAGATTTTATTTTAATTACTTTTACCACAAGCTTAGGTGAGGTTCCGGATAAAACAAACACATTCCTTCAAAAGAATCATGACCATTTAAAAGGCGTTGCTTCGAGTGGAAATAAGAATTTCGGTGCATACTATGGTCTAGCTGCTGATAAAATTGCCCAAAAATATCGCGTTCAAATCGTTTCTAAATTTGAACTATCTGGAACGGCAACGGATGTGACATTGTTCATGGAAGGGTTGAGTAACATTATGGAAGGGCTGAATAACATTGAAACATATTGAATTGAACAATGAGGTCATGACAAAAGTTGATGGCTTTTATAACTTACAAAAAGACAAGGATGCCCTGTATGTCTTTTTAGAAGTCGTTCAAGAAAAAAAGAAAACATTTGCTTCCCTAAAAGAACGGCTTGGTTTTATGATCGAACATACGTATTATGAGGATGTTTTTGTTAACTACACACTGGCTGATATTGAGTCTTTATATGAAGTTGCTAAAAGTCAAGGCTTTGTGTTTCAATCTTATATGGCAGCATCGAAATTTTATACGGATTATGCGTTGAAAACCAATGACGGGAAGTATTACTTAGAAGATTATGAAGATCGTGTCATCTCTGTTGCCCTTTGCTTAGCTCGTGGAGATTTGTCCAAGGCACGTCATTTTGTCATTGCCATGATGAAACAAAATTATCAACCTGCGACACCAACTTTTCTTAATGCTGGACGTGGACGTCGTGGAGAAATGGTTTCTTGTTTTTTACTTGAGATGGATGACAGTCTGAACTCCATTGGTTTTAATATTTCAACTTCGCTTAATTTAAGTAAAATAGGTGGTGGCGTTGCGCTTAATTTATCCAAATTACGTGCGCGTGGTGAGACGATTAAAGGCTTTGAAAATGCGGCGAGTGGTGTTGTCCCTGTTATGAAGTTACTTGAAAATTCTTTCTCTTATGCCAATCAGCTCGGTCAAAGAAAAGGCGCGGGTGCTGCTTATTTAAATATTTTTCATCAAGATATCATCGAATTTTTAGATACGAAAAAAATCAATGCCGATGAGAAAAGTCGCATTCAAACCCTTTCAATTGGACTGGTTGTACCGAAAAAAATGTTTGAATTGGCGGAAAAGAATTTGCCCATGTATGTTTTTGCACCATTTACCGTTTATCAAACGTATGGGATTCATTTAGATGACATGGACATTGATGTGATGTACGACGAGTTAGTGGCAAATCCAACTGTTAAAAAAACAAAACTAGATTTGAGTGCCCGTGATTTACTGATCAAAATTTCAACCGTTCAGTTAGAATCTGGCTATCCTTACATCATGTATAAAAGCAATGCGAATGCACAACATGCTTTAAAAGGCATCGGCCAAATAAAAATGTCCAACCTCTGTACAGAAATTTTTCAACTTCAAGAGACTTCAGAAATTACAGATTATGGGCATGAAGATGTGATCAGACGAGACATTAGTTGTAACTTAGGTTCATTAAATATTGCCAATGTCATGGAAAACAAAGCCATTAAAGAATCGGTTTATACAGGCATAGAAGCTTTAACAGCAGTGAGTGATATGACAACCGTTGAAAATGCACCTTCAGTTAGAAAAGCGAATGATGAGCTTCATTCGATTGGGCTTGGTGCCATGAATCTGCATGGCTATTTAGCAAAAAATCAAATTGATTACGAAAGTACCGAAGCACTTGAATTTGTTAACACTTTTTTCATGATGATGAATTATTACTCCATTGAAGCCAGTATGGAAATTGCTAAAACAACCGGCAAAACATTCAAAGATTTTGATCAGTCAGAATATGCCAATGGAAGCTTTTTCAAAAAGTATGAAGAAAAATCTTTTGTACCGACTTCTCATAAAATCACGGCATTGTTTGAAGGCATTGAAATTCCAACTGAAGCAGACTGGTCTGTACTCAAAGAAGAAGTGGCTAAACATGGCCTTTACCATGCGTATCGATTGGCCATTGCGCCGACACAATCGATTTCTTACGTTCAAAATGCGACACCTTCTGTTATGCCAATTGTGGATGTGATCGAATCAAGAACTTATGCCAATTCGACCACTTATTACCCAATGCCTTATTTATCAATGGAGACATTTTGGTATTATAAGTCGGCTTATAACACAGATCAGTTCAAGATTATTGACTTAATCTCTGAAATGCAACAGCATGTGGATCAAGGGATTAGTACCATTTTATATGTTAATAGTGATGTTTCAACCCGCGAACTTGCCCGTTATTATATTTATGCGAGTAAGAAAGGATTGAAAAGTTTATATTATACGAGAACACGCCACACAACAGTTGAAGATTGCTTGACGTGTAGTGTTTAAGTCGCATCGGTTTGAATAAATGAGCATTTTAATTGAGTAGCTGTTTTGCTACTCTTTCTTACGTGAGGTGAAAAATGAAAGCGGTAAATTGGAATAAATTAGAAGATATGTATAGTTTAACGTTTTGGAAACAAAATGTCTCTCAGTTTTGGTTAGATGATGAGATTGCCACTTCTTCTGATAAAAACACATGGTCGACTTTATCAACGGTCGAAAAAGAAGCGTATAAAAAAGTGCTCGGCGGTTTGACATTGCTTGATACAAAACAAGGTGGTGTCGGGATGCATTTAATTCCACTTCACATTAAAAACTTACAAGCGCAAGCCGTTTTTACATTTATGGGTGCCATGGAAGAGATTCATGCCAAGAGTTATAGCACCATTTTCACAACCTTGGCAACTGAAGAGGAAATTGATGAGGTGTTTGAATGGGTCGATCAAAACCCATTGCTTGAAAAAAAGCTTGCTTTAATTACAGAACGTTATGATCGACTATTTACGCCAGACGCACCAAAGTATGATCTTTATATGGCGTTGGTTGCGAGTGTTTACTTGGAAAGTTTTTTGTTTTATAGCGGATTTTTCTATCCCCTTTACTTTGCAGGTCAAGGCAAACTAACAGCTTCAGGTGAAATTATTAATTTAATTATCCGTGATGAAAGCATTCATGGTGTTTTCACGGGCCTTATTGCGCAGGAAATATTTGATGACTTAACGCCTGATGAACAAAAATCGGCTATTGAGGAAAGAATCGTGCTTTTAATGGCATTGTATGAAAATGAAGTGATGTATACAAGAGAAGTTTATGAACCAGTCGGATTAGTTGATGAAGTTAACCGCTTTCTACGTTATAATGCGAACAAAGCATTAATGAATTTAGGTTTAGACATTCATTTTGCAGATGAACCTATTAATCCGATTGTTGAAAATGGACTTAGAACCGATACAAAGAACCACGATTTCTTTAGTGTCAAAGGGAATGGCTATGTGAAAGCCATTAATGTTGAAAAGTTAGAAGACGCAGATTTTGTCTTTGAAGCGTCATCGTCAATTATCTGATGAATAAATCATTTCTTTTCATGTAAAGTGTTGACAATAGAAAAAATATGGGATATAATTAATCCCGTATTGATACTCATTACAGTTAAGTACTAAATTTCAACATGTAATAACTGGGTTTAAAAGATCCATTCGGCCAGTAAGCGGTCAAAATAAGAAAAAGGCAAATCTAGGTGATCCAAGGTTTGCTTTTGACTTATTGTAAGCTTCCTTGTAACGGGTGAAAACGTTCAGCTAAATGGGAGGTCGTCATTGGTGTTGGCGTGACTGCACTCAAAATGGTGTTAGCGCCAGAAAGGTTGCGGACGTTAAAAGGCTGCTTTCATTAATAGCAACAGATTTGAACAAAAGGAAGTGGGTGGTATATATGCAACAACGTCAAACTATTCAAAAGCAAGTTATTATGGAAACTTTGGATAAGTTAAAACATGTTAAGGGGCATTTATCCATTGATGAAATTTATAATGCGGTTAGAACAGAATATGCGTCTATTAGTAAGACAACCATTTATCGTAATGTGAGACATTTGGCCGAATCAGGTGCAATTGCTCAAGTTATCCTTGAGGATGGCATCGAACGTTATGATGTCAATATTCATGACCATCATCATTTTACGTGTCGTCTTTGTAAAACCATTTACGACATTGAAATAGAAGGACTACTTGATTTTTCGCAGTGTTTAGACGACAATTATCAATTTGCGACAGAGACTGTCAATTTATCGTTCATTGGAATTTGTAAAACATGTAAGTCGAAAAAGCAGTAACAAAGCAGTAGGTAAGAATTAAAAAAAGAGATAAGTGTGTAATCACAGGAGGTAAGGAATCAATGTCAAAACCAGTACTAAAAATCAGTGACTTAAGAGCGTCAGTTGAAGAAAAAGAAATTTTAAAAGGTGTTAATTTAGAAATCAAAGGTGGCGAAATTCACGCGATCATGGGTCCAAACGGGACAGGGAAATCAACATTATCACAAGTGGTCATGGGTCATCCTTCTTATGAAGTATTAGGTGGCGAAATCACCATGAATGGTGAAGATGTATTAGAGATGGAAGTCGATGAGCGTGCGCATGCAGGTCTATTTTTAGCCATGCAATATCCATCAGAAATTCCAGGCGTAACAAACTCGGATTTCTTACGTATGTCAAAACGTGCCCGCCTGGAAGAAGGGGAAAAAGAGCAGTCTTTAATTAAATTTATTAATGAATTAGATGCAACCATCGATGAATTAAAAATCCAACCAGATATGGCACATCGTTATTTAAATGAAGGTTTCTCAGGTGGAGAGAAAAAACGTAATGAAATTTTACAAATGAAAATGTTAAAACCAGAAATTGCGATTTTAGACGAAATTGATTCAGGACTTGATGTTGATGCACTTAAAATCGTTGGAGATGCGGTCAATTCAATGCGTTCAGAAGAATTTGGTGCTTTAATCATCACCCATTATCAACGAATTTTGGATTATATTACGCCAGATTTTGTTCATGTCATGATGCAAGGACGTATTGTGAAGTCAGGTGGTATTGAGCTGATGAAAAAGATTGATGAAGAAGGTTATGAATGGATTAAAGAAGAGCTTGGCATTGAAGATGAGCGTGTTATTCAAGATGAAGAAAAGCGTCCAGTAAGATTAGATTCTTGTGGGACTAAAGAAAAATTAGGACTTTAATGAGGAGGTTAGAAGAATGAGTATCCAAAATCTGCCTCTAGCAGAAAAGACAAACATTAAAAATTGGGCATTTGAAGCATTAGCTTTAACCGATGTAACAGCACCATCTGTTGACTTATCAGCACTTCATGTAACTGATAATGCTGTTGTGATTGTTGATGGTCATGTGGTTCACAATCAAGTTGATGCTAATCTGACGATTGAAACAACAGTGAGTGCTCATGCCAACGAAAATAAGTTACTTGTTTTAAACAATGAAAAGAAAAACAGTACTTTAAAAGTAACTGTTCCTAAAAATGTGACAATCGAAACACCTTTATCCATTATTGTGATAGCCAAAGAGCGTTCATTGGTTCATGCGAGTGAAGTCATCTTAGAAACAGGAGCAGCACTTAATTACACAGAGTCATTCATCGGTCAAGGGAATTTTAATGCGAACATTGCGAGTACATTCAATGTCGGTGAAAATGCGAATTTAGTGACCAACACCATCAATGAATTGTATCCAGGAACTGTTGTTTATCACCATAAACATGCAGATGTTGACGCAAACGGTGTGCTTGATGCCACTAACTTTATGATTAATGACACGGATTTAGTCTTTGAAGATTTCACCTACTTAAATGGACGTGGATCGGAAGCTGAAACGAAAACTGTTTCGATTGCCAGTGAAGGACAAAAACAAAATTTAACCATTCGCATTGAAAATGCGGCTGCGCGTTCAATTGGAAATATTATTAATTATGGTATTACAAAAGATACAGCCCATTTAGCATTTAATGGCGTTGGTAAAATTCAAAAAAATGCCAAAGATTGTGACAACCAACAAGAAACGCGCTTATTAAATTTATCAAAAACAGCTGAAGCTGTTGCGAATCCATTTTTGTTAATTGACGAAGGGGATATTACAGCAGGTCATGCGGCAAGTATTGGACAGTTAGATGAAGAGCAAATTTACTATTTGATGAGTCGTGGGATGAGCCGCGAAGCAGCAAGTAAAATGATTGTATCTGGTTTCTTAACACCATTTGTTGATGCTTTAGAAGACGAAGCGATGCGTGAAGCATTGTCTGCTAGAATTGAAGCGAAGTTGGGATAGTTCTCATCATCATGCGTGCAAAGCATCGCTTTTATTTCTTTGTTCTTAGGTGATGAAACAATTGAGACGATTAAAGTTGATGTATGAGAAGGCTTGACAGTCAATGTCCCAGATTTATTTGCTGATTCTTGGCTGGATTAAAGGTTGGTGAGATCATGTTAAACACAGAACAAATTAGAAAAGATTTTGAAATATTAGAAGAGTCAATGAACGGGAAACCTTTGGTTTATTTAGATTCAGCAGCAACGGCTTTAAAGCCAAAAGCTGTTTTAGATGCCATGGATGTTTACAATAAAAAAGCCAGTGCAAATGTCCATCGTGGTGTGTATAAGCTTTCCAATGATGCGACTGACCTTTATGAAGGTGCAAGAACGCGAGTTGCGAAGTTTTTAGGTGCAAAAGATGCACGTGAGATTGTTTTTGGCCGTGGTGCTAGTGATGCCCTTAACCTGGTTGCAACAGGTTATGGGCTTCATCACTTAAAACCAGGTGATGAAATCATCACGACTGAGTTAGAACATCACAGTAGTTTTTTACCTTGGCAAAATGTGGCGAAGGTGACGGGTGCAACTTTGAAATTCATTCCTTTAACGGAAGAAGGTCGTGTCACTGTCGAAAACTTCAAAAGTGTGTTAACAGCAAAAACGAAAGTCGTGGCCATTAATTATATTTCTAATGTCATGGGTTATCTCACGCCGATTAAAGAAATAGCAGCTTTAGCACATGAAGTCGGTGCTGTTGTGACTGTTGATGCTGCACAAGCAGGACCACATGTTAACATTGATGTCCAAGATTTAGACGTGGATTTTCTATCGATCACAGGTCATAAAATTTATGGACCAACTGGAATCGGTGCTTTGTATGGTAAATACGAATTGCTAACAAACATGGAACCAGCACAATTTGGTGGTGAAATGGTAGATTTTGTCGATCTGCCTACAGGCACGACGTTTAAAGATACACCTTATCGCTTTGAAGCGGGAACACCACCGATTGCTGGTGCAGCTGGCCTTGCCGTTGCGATGGATTACGTTGAAGCATTAGGTTGGGATAACATTCGTGCCCATGAATTAGAACTCCGCCAGTATGCTGTTGATGAACTGTCTAAAATTGAAGGCGTAGAAATTTACAATCCCCAATCTGATACAGGTATTGTGAGTTTCAATGTCGGCACTGCGCATCCTCATGATATGGCAACCGTTTATGATGCCAACGGTGTTTGTTTAAGGGCTGGTCATCATTGTGCGCAGCTGTTAATGCGGTATTTAAAACAGCCGGCAACGCTACGTGCCAGTATGGGTATTTATACGACAAAAGCAGATATTGATGCGTTAGTAGCTGCAACAAAAGAAGGAAAGGAGACGTTTGATGTCTTCTAACCTCAAAAGTGAAGCGAAGCAAGCTTGGCAAGATTAGGAGGAAAATCAGTGTCTTCAAACCTACAAAATTTATATCGACAAGTGATTATGGATCACTATAAAAATCCCCGTAATAAAGGGTTGATTTCAGATGCAGGCTATCATGACGTGCATTTGAGAAATCCGACTTGTGGAGATGATGTGACCATTTCTATTAAAATGGATGATGACGTCATTAAAGATATCCGACACGAAGGAACGGGATGTGCCATTTGCTGTTCATCAGCATCTGTTATGTCAGAAACATTGGTTGAAAAGGAAGTCGGTGATGCTGTGCGTCTGGCTCATCAATTTTATGATATTGTAAAAGGTGAAGAAGTTTTAGGTGACGTGGAAGACATGGGAGATGCTTTTGTTTATCAAGGTGTTTCTCAATTTCCAGCACGTATTAAATGTGCGACCATTGCATGGAAAGCTTTCGAACAAGGGATTTCAGAGCTTAAAGAAGGTAAATGAGTGATCATTCCAAGGGAATGAATATCTTGTTTGAAGCTTGAAATCTTTTTAAAATTTATGATTAGGAAGTGTTGCAAATGAAAAGAGCGTTGTCTTCACATTCATGGATACAAATGATTGGATATTAAGTAATTTGACATTTAGTTCGGTACTTGAATGGAACAATTGAATATCTCGTACAGGGGCGATAAGCATGCTAACAATTGATGAAATAAAGAAGAAGTTCTCGCCTATTTTTACTGCTAACAACGTCAAACAAGCCATTCTGTTTGGTTCTCACGCAACGCATACCGCACGACCAGTGAGTGATATTGATGTCGTTGTTGATGTTGATGAGGAGATAGACGCATTAGACTTTTTTGGAATGAAGGCTGAATTGGAGAATAGCTTCAATATGCCTGTAGATTTAATTGCAAAATTTGAAATTCAACCTGCTAGTAAGATAGATTGCGAGATTAAGGAAAAAGGAATTTTAATTTATGGAGAAACATGAAATTAAAGCTTTACATGCAATGAAAAATCATTGTTGAAAATAAAATTAAATAACTAAGGAGTTGATTAAAATGGCAAATGAAGCAATTAGCAACATGAATGAACAAATGAATGATGTAATGACCGATTATAAGTACGGCTTCATTACAGAGCATGAGAATGTATTAGATACGGGGAAAGGTTTAAATGAGGATGTTATCCGTACCATGAGTGAAACGAAAGGTGAGCCAGAATGGATGCTTGAATTCCGTTTAAAAGCTTATCAGGAGTTTTTGAAGCAACCCATGCCGACTTGGGGACCAGATTTAGAAGCAGAGTGTGATTTTGATTCTTATACGTACTATATTAAGCCTTCTGATCGTGCAGCTGCCAATTGGGATGATGTACCTGATAACATTAAAGAAACATTTGATAAATTAGGTATTCCTGAAGCAGAAGCGAAATATTTATCAGGTGTGTCGACACAATACGAATCAGAAGTGGTTTACCATAACAATCAAAAAGAGTTAGAAGAGCAAGGGGTTGTTTTCTTAGATACGGATACAGCTTTAAAAGAGCATGGTGATTTATTCAAACAATATTTTGCTAAAGTAGTACCGATGACTGACAATAAATTTGCTGCATTAAACAGTGCGGTTTGGTCAGGTGGATCGTTTATTTATGTGCCAAAAGGAGCTAAATTAAGCAAGCCATTGCAATCTTACTTCCGTATTAACTCTGAGTCTATGGGACAGTTTGAACGGACGTTAATCATTGTCGACGAAGGGGCAGATGTCCATTATGTCGAAGGTTGTACAGCGCCAATTTACACAGCGAACTCCCTTCACTCAGCGGTTGTTGAAATCTATATTAAAGATGGTGGACGTTGCCGTTATACGACCATTCAAAACTGGTCAAATAACATTTTAAACCTGGTAACAAAGCGTGCTTTATGTGAAAACAATGCGCATATGGAATGGATTGATGGCAACATTGGGTCAAAGATTACGATGAAATATCCAGCGTGTATTTTAAAAGGAGATTATTCTTCTGGAACAACCATTTCGATTGCTTTTGCAGGTGCAGGACAAACGCAAGATGCAGGTGCGAAAATGATTCACTTAGGAAAAAATACGTCATCAACCATTGTATCGAAATCACTTTCTCGTCAAGGTGGAAACGTAACTTATCATGGTCTTGTTGAGCATGGTAAAAATGCAACAGGTGCTAAATCTAATATTGAGTGTGATACGATTATTTTGGATGACCTGTCAAAATCTGATACAGTACCATACAACGTGACGAAAAATGGTGACATTATCGTTCAACACGAAGCGAAAGTATCACGTGTGTCAGAAGAGCAATTGTTCTATTTAATGAGCCGTGGCTTATCAGAAGAACAAGCGACTGAAATGATCATCATGGGATTCATTGAACCATTCGCAAAAGAACTACCGATGGAATATGCGGTTGAATTGAATCAGCTTCTTAAATTAGAGATGGAAGGTTCAATTGGTTAAAAGCTTATTATTCGACTTTTTTGAAATAAAAATCTGCTTGATGTCTTTAGCAGATTTTTTATTTTAAAAAAATTTAAAAAAGTATTGACTAATGAGGAAGAAATATGTTATAATTTGTATATCAATTCAAGCACAGCATCATTTGCTTAGCTCTGTCCTGTAGAAGTCTCTCCCCCCAGCTTCTACAGGACAGAGCTTTTGATGGAATAGGCTGGATTCAACTAAGCTTGCTTGTAACCGAAAGCGTACGATGCGCTATGAATTTTAACTGTTGACAAAAAATGATAAAAAAATTAAAAAAGTATTGACGAATGCCTAAGAGATATGTTATAATGTATTCATTGATTAAGCACACTGTCATTTGCTTAGCTCTATCCAATAGGAGTCTCCCCCCAACTCCTATTGGATAGAGCTTTTTTATGCATATAAAAATTCCAGTTCGTGCGTCATCACATGAACTGGGATTTTTTTAACCACCAAGGTAAGCTTTTTTAACAATTTCATTTTCTAATAGTTCTTTCCCAGGACCAGATGTAATGATTTTACCTGTTTCCAAAACATAACCTTTATTGGCAATAGAAAGTGCCATACGGGCATTTTGCTCAACGAGTAAAATCGTGGTCCCAGCATCATTTAATTCTTTAATGATGTTAAAGATTTGTTCGACTAACAAAGGTGCCAGCCCCATAGAGGGTTCATCAAGCATTAATAAGGCGGGGTGACTCATCATGGCACGTCCCATGGCGAGCATTTGTTGCTCACCACCTGATAATGTTCCAGCGACTTGTTTGTAACGTTCTTTTAACCGTGGAAATTTATCATAAACGTCTTCGATGCGCGCAGCCATTAATTTTTTAGGCTGTGTGTAGCTACCCATTTCTAAATTCTCTTGCACAGACATAGAGAGGAACACGCGCCTACCTTCTGGAACATGTGCTAAACCTGACTTGACGACTTGATGAGGCGCTACTTTTGAAATGTCTTGGTCTAAAAAAGTAATCGAACCGGTTTTGCTATGTAAAAGTCCAGAGATTGTTTTTAAAATGGTTGACTTCCCTGCCCCATTTGCGCCAATTAACGAGATGATGTCACCCTTAGAAACATCAAATGAAACATCTTTAACGGCATAGATATTCCCGTAGTAAGTATTCATATTTGTGACTTTAAGCATGGGCACCTTCTCCTTTTCCTAAGTAAGCCTCGATTACCTTAGGATCATTTTTGACTTCTTCAGGTGTTCCTTGTGCAATAATGCGTCCATAGTTAAGCACGGTGATATCTTCACAAATATTCATCACAAGTTGCATGTCATGTTCAATTAAAACAATAGCGATTTGAAACTCTTTTTTAATTTGTTGGATGATGGCCATGAGTTCTTCCGTTTCAGAAGGATTCATCCCAGCTGCGGGTTCATCTAGCAAAAGAACAGACGGATTTGTTGCCAACGCTCTGATGATTTCTAATTTTCGCTGATAACCGTAGGGCAAAGAACCTGCTTTGTAATTGGCCATGCTTTCCATTTTAAAAAGCGACAGTAGGTTAAGAGAGCGTTCTTTGGCTGTTTGTTCATCGCGCCAATAATGAGGCAAACGTAAAATGGATTCGGCTAAGTTATAATCAATTTCATTATGGATGCCAATCATGACATTTTCCAACACAGTAAGTTCTTTAAACAAACGAATGTTTTGAAAAGTTCTCGCAATCCCTAATTTGTTGGCTTTAACAGTATTTAAGTGTTTCGTATCCTGACCGTTTAAATAGATGGTCCCTCTTGATGGCTGGTAAACTTTTGTTAACAGGTTAAAAGTCGTTGTTTTTCCTGCCCCATTAGGCCCGATTAAACCCGCTATTTTATTGGGATAGACGGTAAAATTAAAATCATCTACGGCGGTCAACCCACCAAAATCAATGCCTAATTGTTGACAAGATAAGACAGGTTTATTTCCTAACGTTTGTTTAGGAACGACCGCTTTTTCTGCAATGCTAAAGGTTAATTTAGGTGGAGATTCCTCTGTTGCCGTATGTCGAAACAAACGGTTATACGCTTTTTCTAATAAGCGACTCATGGAGAAATCGTAAGTGCCCATTAAACCAGAAGGCTTAAAAATCATGATCATGATCAACATTAACGAATAGATAATCATACGATATTCGTTAAATTGCTGTAAGATCAAAGGAAGACTGGTTAAAACGGCAGCTGAAATAAGTGAGCCCAACATGGAACCCATGCCACCTAAGACAACGATGACTAAAATATTGATGGACGCCATAAAATCAAAGCTGCCTGGGGTTAAAATGCCTTGATTCCCAGCAAAAAGAGCACCGGCAACACCAGCAAAACTAGCAGAAATGGCAAAGGCAAGTACTTTATAGTAAGTCGTGCTAACGCCACAGGATTCCGCTGCAATCTCATTTCCTTTAATGGCTAGAATGGCGCGTCCATGACGTGATTTCATGACCATATGAATCACTGTACACGTGAGGATGACGCCTATATAAACAACGAAAAAGTTCGAGTATCTGGGGATGCCACGCAAGCCGGGTGTGCCGCCTGTAATGCCAGGTAAGTTAATGATGAACACACGAATGATTTCTCCAAACCCTAAGGTGATGATGGCTAAATAATCGCCACGTAACCTAAGAGCTGGGACGCCGATTAAAATACCGACAAGTCCTGCGGCGATTCCAGCAACGATTAATCCAACAATTAAGGAGGCATGACCTGATAAAAGATTGCTTCTCCAAAAGATGGCACCTGCATAAGCACCTACAGCCATAAAGCCAGCATGACCCAATGGAAGCTGACCTAAATAGCCTGTTACAACGTTTAGTGAGACAGCTAAAATCATGAAAATACCCGCTTGTAAGACAATGCTCGTTTGAGCACGATTTAAAACCCCCGTTGAGATTGCTAAGTGCCCGACGATTAACAAGAGTACCACGAGAATAAAGTTAATCAAGTAGCGTATGGGCATTGGAATTGTAAGTTTCTTTTTCATTTCAAACACTCCTTGACATTAAACTTTTTCCATCAGGTTTTTACCCATAAAACCAGTCGGTTTAAAGAGTAAAACCAAGATTAAGATAAAAAACACCACACCGTCTGCCCAAGAAGAAAGTCCGATGGCTGTGACGAGTACTTCTGCAAATGCAACGGCAAAACCGCCAAGTACAGCGCCAGGAATGGATCCAATGCCACCAAGCACTGCGGCGATAAAAGCTTTTAAACCGAGCAGTACACCCATGGTTGGCGTCACCAGTGGATACCGAGTGGCAAATAAAATAGCGCCGATTCCTGCTAGTGCAGCACCGACAGCGAAGGTGAACGAGATAACGTGGTTGTTATTGACACCCATTAAAGAAGCAGCTTCCATGTCTTCGCTGACAGCTCGCATGGCCCGCCCCAGCTTTGTTTTTTGAACGAGAAAAGTCAAGCCGACCATTGAGATGACAGAAACAGTGATGGTTACGATGGTGATGTAACTAATCGATAATGCGCCAAGGGAAACAGCACCAGGTGGTAAAATTAAATGACTTGGAAATGAGCGTCCCGATGCTGAAAAGAAATATTGAGCAAGGTTTTGCAAGAGTAAAGAAATACCAATGGCAGTAATGAGAATGGAAATTCTAGGTGCTTGTCTAAGGGGTCGATAAGCCAACCGTTCAATTAACATGGACAAAGCGATACAGCCTATAATGGCAAAGACAATGGCAAAAACAGGATGTAGGCCACTTGTTAAAGTAAAGAGTGCAATGTAGCCACCGACCATAATAATGTCGCCATGGGCAAAGTTAAGGAGTTTAATAATGCTGTATACCATGCTGTAGCCAAGGGCAACCAAGGCGTAAATGGAACCTAATTGTAAGGCGTTGATTAGCTGAGATAAAAATAACATAAGTTTCCTCCATCAGATCAATTTTTAAAAATGAGACCTGATTGGATTAAGTGCCAAACAGGTCTACGAACTTGATTGATTAGAAAGGTCCCCAGAATGTGGAGACACCCTCTTGAATTTCCAAAATCAGTAATTGTTTTTGCGGGTTATTAAATTCATCGAATGTAATGCTGCCGGTGACAGCTTCTATGTCAGTGGCAGCAAGGGCATCGATAATGGCAAGCCGATGTTCAACAGATGCACGCTCAAATCCTAAGTCATCTACTTCGACAAGCGCAGCAAATAAAACCATGGCAGCGTCATAAGCTTGAGCTGAAAACATATTAGGGTCTGCGTTGTATTTGGCACGATAAGCTGCTAAAAATGCTTGCACGCGCTCAGATGGATAATCATTGGAATAGCCACTTGCATAAAATGCACCTTCAAGTAAAGATGGATCAGCGATAATAGTTAACACTGAATTCCAACCGTCGCCGCCAATCAATGTCGATTGCACGCCAGCTGAAGCTGCTTGTCCGGCAATTAAAGCCACGTCTTCATAGTAAACAGGTAAAAACAAGACATCCGGATTAGCAGCAGCAATGTTTGTGAGTTGGCTTTGGAATTCAACAGCACCTGTAGAGAAGCCTTCTATGGCCACAATTTCGAGTCCGAGCACTTCAGCTTGTTCCACAAATGCTTGCGTCAAACCTGTTGAATAATCATCACCGGTATTAAATAAAACCCCAGCCGTTGCTGCACCCATTTCTTGAAAAGCAAAATTAGCAAGTTTATACCCTTGATAAGGATCAATATAAGCTGTTCTGAACATATTGGTGAAGACTTGTCCTGTTTCAGCGTTGTATGTCACACCCAAATGGGTGGCTGAAGCTGAAATCATCGGCATGTGATCCAAATAAGCTTCGGGAACAATCGCCATGGTGACACCTGATGTCACACTGCCAATAATGGCTGCAACACCTTGATCATAAAGGCTGTGATAACCTGTGAGACCGAGTGCTGGGTCACCTTCTTCATCAAAAGAAATAATTTCAATTTGGAGACCACCACGTGCATTAAATTCTTCGACATAGAGCATGATACCATTATAAACCGCATTTCCAAATTGAGCAGCAGACCCCGTTAATGGCGCCAGCACACCAATTCTAATCACATCCTCATCACTTGTACTTGCATCATCTTGGCAAGCAACTAAAAAGACTGATAAGACCAACAGACTTGCGACCATTGCAAACTTACGAAACTGTTTCATTTTAGACCACTCCTTCATATGTATAATTGTTGAACATTTTAGCACATTTCTGGAGGAAGTACAACTTTTTTTTCTAGAAAACGTGTTCTATAACTGAAATTGGTTAAAAAATAAGAAGTTCATGTGCGTTTTGCATCAACTTGGATCATCGAAAATGCTTTTGTTAGATGCTTTCTTGTAAAAAAATTCATTTTCTTCTAGTATTGTAAGGCTACTTATGGTACAATATTAAAAATTTATCTCGAAAGGAATGAGCCGTATGAAAGTACTGAAGTTTGGTGGATCGTCACTTGCGACACCTGAAAATATTTTAAAAGTTAAAAATATTGTCGAATCTGACGGGGAAGCTAAGTTTGTTGTTGTGTCTGCTTTAGGTGGTGTTACCAATGATTTGATTGCTGCGACGACACTTGCAGCTCGTGGTGATCAAGCATTTCTAGCGATGGTTGAAGAGATCAAAGTCCGTCATCTTGATGCAGTTAAAGTCCTCGTTCCTGCGCATCACCAGCTCGCTGCATGTGAGCAAATTGAACAGCTCATTTCAAAGTTAGCATCTTATTTAGAAGCAGTCAGCTTTTTGGGAGAAGCTACACCAAAAGCACGTGCTTATCTCGTCAGCTTTGGAGAAAGGCTGAGTTCATTTATTGTGAGTCTTGTTATTGAAGATGCGACCCTTGTCGATGTTAGAGAGCTCATTAAAACGACGCAAAGCCATGAAAAAGGACAAGTTGATTTTGTAACGACGCAATTGAATTGTCAAAAAGTGTTGCTAAAATCAACTGGGCGTGTTGTTTTAGCAGGCTTTATTGCTTCTAATGAAAAAGGCGAAACAACAACCCTTGGAAGAGGGGGCTCAGATTACACAGCGTCGATCATTGGTGCTGGTGTTGGCGCAGACAGTGTTGAAATTTGGACGGATGTTGATGGCTTTTTAACAGCGGATCCACGTAAAGTCAAAAAAGCTTACCCCATTGAACATCTTAGCTTTGCTGAAGTGTTTGAACTTGCTTGCTTCGGTGCTAACGTGTTGTACCCGCCTGCTGTTAAGCCACTTTACGATGCTGGGATTGAAATGTTCATTAAAAACACGTTAAATGAAAAGGCAGCGGGAACGCGGATAACAGCTGAAAACTGTCCATCGGCTGGCATTAAAGGTATTTCATCAATTGACGATGTGTTGCTCTTAACGCTTCACGGTGTTGGTGTTGCAAGTACAGCTGGCATTTTAAAACGCCTTTTCACAGCCCTTGCCGATGCGGATGTTTCCGTCATTCTCATTTCACAAGTCTCATCTGAACAAAGCATTACGTTTGCCATTGCACCCGATGATCAAGAAGAAGCTGAACGTGCCATTACTGAAAACTTTAAATTTGAAATGATGCAAGAAACCGTCGTTTTAAAGGTTGAAACTGAGATGTCAGCCATTGCTGTTATCGGTGAAAACATGCGGGCAGTTCCAGGTGTCGCAGGGAGATTCTTTGGCTCTCTTGGTAAAAATGGCATTAATGTGGTTTCGATTGCCCAAGGGTCGTCTGAACTTAATATTTCAGCAGTGGTGAAAAAATCGGATCTTCGTAAAGCCCTTAATGTGGTTCATGAAATATTTTTCCTGGCCAATCATAAGAAAATTCATATTTACTTGGCAGGCATTGGAACAGTGGGGAGTCGTCTTGTGGCTCAACTTGAAGCACAACATCAAACATTGCTTGCAAATCATGGACTTGAGCTGAGTTTGGTAGGGGTGATGAACTCAAAAGCGATGTTGTTTGATGCTGAAGGCATTGGCTTTACAGACTTAAAAGAGAAGTTAGCAAGCGATGGAGAACCGCTTGATGTTCAAGGCTTTGCAAGTCGTATTTTAGAGATCAACTTCCGAAACAGCGTTTTTATCGATGTGACTGCCAATGAAGGCGTTGCCTCTTTATATGAAGGCTTATTAAAAAATTATGTGTCAGTGATTACAGCAAACAAAATTGCAACATCTGATACGTATGAGCGTTTTAAAAAATTGCAGAAATTATCCAGTGTCCGCGGTGTTAAATTCCTCTATGAAACCAATGTTGGTGCAGGCTTACCTGTTATTCACACCTTAGAAGATTTAATTTTATCAGGGGATAAAGTGACAAAAATCGAAGCCGTTTTATCGGGAACACTTAACTTCATTTTCAACACATTATCAGCAGACATTCCACTCAGTGAAATCATTAAGATGGCCAGAGATGAAGGCTATGCAGAGCCGGATCCACGCATTGACTTGTCTGGTGTTGACGTGATGCGAAAAATTTTAATTTTAGCAAGGGTGGCTGGTTATCAATTGGAATCAGATGAAGTGGCCGTTGAAACCTTCTTACCAGATGTGTGCTTTGAAGCACCTTCAATTGAAGCTTTCTTTGACGAAGTGAAAAAAATCGATGGTGATTTTGAAGCCAAAAGGGCAAAACTTGATGAAGCAGGTAAAAAATGGCGTTTTGTTGCAACCTTCGAAAATCAAAAAGCCAGTGTTAATTTAATTGAAGTTGATAGCGAACACCCTTTTTATCAATTACAAGGGACAGATAACGTGGTTACCATTTATACAGAACGCTACCATGCACAACCGTTGATTATTAAAGGTGCCGGCGCTGGTTCAGAAGTGACCGCAATGGGCGTGTTTGGTGACTTGATTCGACTTGCGAACTTGTAAAGTGATGGAACGATGAAAAAACCTCGAAAAGCAATAGGATGTTTCATTCCTATTCATTCGAGGTTAAATTTCGGGCTGTACTGATCACTTGCGTGATAAGTCGCCCATCAATTTACTTGTCGGAGCTAACACGTTCGTCTTCACTTTTCTTATTGTCTAGTTACGACGCACAGCTCCTCGAGGTTAAATTTCGGGCTGTACTGATCACTTGCGTGATAAGTCGCCCATCAATTTACTTGTCGGAGCTAACACGTTCGTCTTCACTTTTCTTATAGCATAATGGCAATGAGTCCACCATTTCCTTGGTTGACGATTTTAATCAAGGTTTCTTGTAGTTTCATTCTTGCACTTTCCGGCATTGAGTAAAGTTTAGCTGAAATGCCATCTCGCACAATGTCGCTTAAACAACGTCCAAAAATTTCAGTATTCCAAACAGCCAGTGGGTCGGCACCTGCATCTTTTAGGATGAAATCAATTAAATCTTGAGACTGTTGCTCACTGCCGATAATGGGTTCGAAAGTCGACTCTACATCCACGCGAATCATGTGAATCGATGGTGCAATGGCATTTAGTCTAACCCCATAGCGTGGTCCTTGTTTCACAACACTTGGCTCTTGTAAGGTCATGTCTTCAATGGCAGGTGTGGCAATTCCATATCCCACTTGTTTAACCATTTGCAATGCACTTGCAATGGGGTCGAATTCTTTTTTAATCCGTGCATATTCTGTTAAAATACGCATGAGATCAGCCTTATCTGCGATAGGTCCGACGAGTTCTTCTAAGATCCGGTCATACAATTCGTCTGGAACTCTAATTTCAAGTTCAGCAAGTCCTGTTCCTGCATCCAATGCTGAAATATGGCAATCTTCAACGACTTCTAATTCTTTTAATTCATCAGCGAGAAAGCTAATGTCTCGCAACTTATAAAATTCGTTACCACTTTGATGGATCACGTCAACAAATTGTGCTTTTAGCCAGTTACTTGGATCTAAAGCGTCGACCCAAGACGGGATTTTAAGATCAAGCTCTGAAACTGGAAACTCATAAAGCGCTTCTTTTAAGATGCGGTTAATATCGGAAGTTGCCATGCTGTCAACAGACATGGGAATAACTGGCACATCATAAGCGAATTGAAGCTCATTGGCAAGATGTGTGGCTGTTTCTGAATGTGGCTGTGTTGTGTTTAACACCACGATAAAAGGCTTATTAATGGCTTTTAATTGCTCAACAACGAGTGCTTCCGCTTCTAAATAATCCTCACGATTGAAGTTACCGATAGAACCATCTGTGGTCATCACAATCCCGATATGAGAATGGTCTTCAATGACTTTCTGTGTCCCAATGGCAGCAGCTTCCACAAATGGGATCGGCTCATCGTACCATGGCGTGTTAACCATCCGTGGTCCATCTTCAGATTCATAACCAATTGATCCGTCGATGACGTAGCCGACACAGTCAATTAAGCGAATGTTTGCTGTCACATCCCCGCCAGCTGTCACATTCACAGCTTGTGCTGGGACAAACTTTGGCTCAGTGGTCATAATCGTCTTACCATTGGCACTCTGTGGCAATTCATCAATCATACGGGCTTTAATGGCCTCATCTTCAACCATGGGTAAAACGAGTGCCTCCATGAACTTTTTAATAAAAGTTGACTTACCTGTGCGCACCGCCCCGACAATCCCTAAATAAACCTCGCCATTTGTTCTTGCAAACACATCGCGGATTAACTCCTGATTCTCCATACTTTTTACCCCCTGAAATTTAACTTACTTCCATCTTATGAAAGCTAGATATACAATTAGACCCATTTCTTTTCTCGTTTCTGCTACGACCCTTGCGACCAAAGCCAGCATATACTGATCATATGCTTGCGCTTGATGATAACCTATGCGCCAATTTGATCAAGTAGAACTAAAGAGATAAAAATAAGAAAATAATCAGAAAGACTTTAACAACTTGATGTTACATCGTTAATCTTGCTTGATCATGTTGAAGCAGCCATAAAAAATCCAAATGTCCCTCATCAGGACTTGGATTTTTTACATGTCATTTAATTTATTTAACATTTCGCCAAAACGTTGAAAATGAACAACTTCACGTTCGCGTAAAAAGCTTAATACTTTGATGACTTCTGGATCTGTTGCTAACGTGAGCAGTTGGTCATAACCTGCTCGGGCACGTTCCTCTGCTGCAAGATTACTTGTCATGGCTGCGATGGGATCACCTACGACTGAAATATAGCTAGAAGACCAAGGCACACCATCTGGATTAACAAGTGCAATCCCGCCACCTGTTTCAACGTACTTGGCATCAAAGCCAGCTTTTTTTAATTCTTCGGAACTGGCACCAACGGTTAGTTGATAAACGAGAGAAGAAAGTATTTCAAGATGAGCCAGTTCCTCAGTTCCAATATCCGTTAATAAAGCAATGGCTTCTGGGATTGGCATCGTATAACGTTGCTGTAAATATTCCATAGATGCTGATAGCTCACCTGAAGCACCTCCCAAAGTGTCGAAGATGAGCTTTGCCATTTTTAAATCTCGCTTTGTTACACGAACTGGAAATTGTAACCTTTTTTCATAAACCCACATTAAGCATTGCCTCCCATCATCTCATGTTGCCATGGCCAAGGATGGTTGGTCCACGTACTGTTAACATCCTGACCACCAGTCAAAGGACCATGCTGCTGCTCATATAAAGCAATCAGATTACGATATTCAGCAGTAACCTGTCTAAAATCGGCCAGTGCTGCTTGGTCAGTCGGGTTAACATCTAAAAATAAACGCAAATCTTGAGCGAGAATACCAATGCCACTTAATTGATCTAACAATTCAGACTTCGTCATGTTGATTGCCCCCCTTTGCTCATAAAAGGTCGATACAACTCTGAGAATGCAGTACCTTGTTTCAATGCTTCAGCAGGAGAATTGATTCCATTGTAAACTTGGGGCTTTACATAAATTGTGGCTAACTTGAGATTCTTGTATCTTGGACAATCGCTATTCATATGACGATGCGCATGATTAACAGATGGGTTGTTTAAATAATTGGTATGTTGATACATAAAACCATGATGGTTTGCACCATTTTGATAAAAATTATGATCCACAGCAGTCACCTCGTAAATGTTTGATACCCATATCATATGTTAAAATTTACTTACGGTGAAAAAATAAAATAGATCGTCGCCAAAAAAATTTATATAATTCGCCAAAAACCGCCAAAAGATATTAAAAAAATGTGTTATACTCCAATCAATAGAATGTGAATGATTAGGAGATTGAAGAAATGATCATGTTATTAAGAGTACCATATTATGAAGTAGAAGAAAGAATCAAAGCATTGGAAGAAGCGATGGAAAACGAGAAAAATATGAAGCAATATATGCGTTACCAAGTCATCCGAATGCTCTTAAAAGGTGATTCAGTAACTGTTGTTTCAGAGCGCTTAAATAAAAAACGTAGCACCATTTACGATTATGGGCAACTTTACCGTAAAAACGGATTGGAAGGACTTAAAATCAAACCAAAGTCAGGAAGACCACGGAAGTTAAGCAAGCAGCAAGAACAAGAACTTTCAGAAACGGTGGAACAGAAAACAACAAGTGAAGTGGGGGTTTCATCTGAAATGAACTGAACTTTTATTTTGCCATTTTAAAGAAAACAACTTTACAAACAGGTATAAAAATGATAGAATAAACTCTAAAAAAAGAGCTACAAGATGTCACGCACAACTTTCGGCTCTCAAACAAATTTTGTTTAAGTAATATCGCTAATCTTGTGAGGACAGGGCGCTATTACTTTTTTATGGTGCGCACGTAAATTCATCATCTTGTGAATATGAATGTGCTATATAATGAGCTCATGGTGCTATAGCTACACTTTTCGCTAGTGTTTAGCAGAAACTGAGCTAACAGTTAAAAACATAAATTCTAATATTTTTATAAAAAATCACAAAAATCTCACTTTTGCAACAAAAATCGACAAACATTTTATGACAAATGTGTTATAATCACATTGTAGTTGAACCAACAGGTTTAGGGATGGTGTCCAACGCCCTAGGGTTTTACTACATTATGCAAAAGTACTGTCAATATATTTATTATGTTCTTTACATCACACCTACTATACAAATATTTTGAATATGTTGAGTCGAGGTGAAAGTAATGGATTACGTTAAAATTAGATTAGAAAATATTAGTTTGGAGATTTCAGGTAAAAAAATACTAAGAAATATTAACTTGACACTTAAAGAAAACAATGTATATGTTTTTATTGGAAAAAGTGGAAGTGGGAAAACATCCCTCCTCAATATCATGAATTTTTTGTACACACCAACATCAGGGAATGTGTATTATGAAAATAAAATAATTAACTTTGAAGATGAAGAAGTAATTAGTCAGCTTAGAAATCAAGAAATTGCATATTTTCAACAAGAATTGACGTTTATTGAAAATATGACTATTCGGGAAAATCTGAATTGTTTTGCAAAAATAAAAAATGTTACTTTGGATTTGAAACTGGTTGATATTTATTCAAAAAAACTCAATATTATAAATCTACTAGATGAAAACATTTCAATTTTATCAGGTGGTGAGCGTCAAAGAGCTTCATTTTTAAAGTTATTGGTATTACCTGCAAATGTAGTTTTAATTGATGAACCAACAAATAATCTAGATAAAGAGAATATTTTTTCTATTCTTGAAGGAATAAAAGTAATGAAAGAAAATGGGAAAACAGTTATCATTGTTTCTCATTCTGATGTGATTCTACAAGTAGCTGATAGCTATTTCAGAATGGAGGATATTAATGAAAGCTAATTTTTTATCATTTACATATCAAAAGGCTAAACACCAGTATCGACTCATAGCAGTATCTGTTTTTGTGTCTATTATCATATTAAATGCTTTATTCCAGACCATGTTCATTAGTTTCCGTACTTTGCAGGATCAGATGCTACATCATACAAATCTATCTTTAATCCTCATGCAAAGTTATGATGAAAATCATTTTCCGTATTTGCTTAACCTTGATGATATTATAGAGATTGACCATGTTCAATTTGTTTCTATGTCTACTCCACTCATGTTGGTAGGTATTGATGATGATGGAAATATGGAAGGATTTATTACACGTGCTGTTAATCCAAATTATGCTCACTTTGTTGGAATTGATTATCTAAAGGATGGCACTATTTATTGCTCATCAATGGACTATGCTGATATCGGACATTATCAAATCATGGACATCAATGCACCTATTAGTCTGGTGACATATGATGGACAGCAACCACTAGTTGTAGCAGGTTCTTGTTTCGTAAGTGAGTCAACTTATGAAAAGCTATATCTTGAGTTGCCTTATGGCTATACAGAATTTGTTATGCCTGAATATCTAATCGGTGTTGATAACGTTAGACATGTTTTTGATGTTGCTAGACAACTTGATACATTATCTTACGATTCGATGATTTTATTTCAAGCAAGTGGGCTAGAAAGTTTAATAGAAGATGTTTATGTACTATTAATTATTCTTTTTGTTGTTTTCCTAATTATTACCATCTTTAATATTTTTATCGTCTTTTTCTTATCTTCGTCCCTAGTTAAAGCAATGAGTCGAGATTTGATGATTTTATATTTAAATGGGATGTCTAGGAATGAAGTAGCTAAGCAACTTAATAGCTATATATCTAAGTTTTTTAATGTATCCATTATTTCTTCTAGTATTTTGTCATTCATCATGTTTATTATTGCGCTTCAATTTATACTAAGGCAAGCATTAAGTATTGAATGGCTATTATTAGTACTTTTAATCAATTTGGGTGTTGTTATGTTTAATACATTCATGATCAGAATAATCATTTCAAAACTAGTAAAGGATAATACCTCGAATGAAAACATCTCTAAAATTGTACGCAATTAACATAATTGAATTAACAGGTGCTAAATAAAGGGTTTGATCAATAGGGAAAGACTCTCAGCCATATGGGTATACAATCATGTCATTCTTTGTTTGGTTATTTCATAGTAGTGTTCAAGGGGAAATTCCCAGTGAGCATTTTTTGCTAGCTTTGAATCGTTTTCTATCAGTTCAAAGAAAAATAATAAGCGTTCGTAGGTAGGAAGAAAAATAAACCCGCAAAATCATTGATTTTACGGGCTATCTTAGTTTTCGGTATAAGTCGTACCAATACTTTGGTGTAGTTTATTTAAAGTCAATTATAAAGCTAAACATGATAACACCAGTGTTTTTAGAGTTTTTGGATAAAGATATAACTGCTTATATTTTATTACATAACGTAACCTGTTGCGTAACCAGTTAGCAAGTCCGCCACGGCTTGAAAGTGAAGTGAATTCAATTCTTGTACAGCTACAAGTTTTTTATTTTGCCTTTTTAAAGAAAACAACTTTACAAACAGGTATAAAAATGATAGAATAAGCATATAAATAAAAAGTGACGTGCTACAACACGTCACCCGAGCTACTTTTAACGTTAAGGTAGTTCACCGATTAATGCGGTTTGCCACCTTTTCTACGTTGCTTAGGCGTAAAGGTGGCCTTTTTAATGCGTTTTTTAACCAACTTCCATAAGTCTTTCGTAATGTTCTTTACGAGTTCTCCTAAGAATAGGGTCAATAGTACGATTAAAATTTCCATGAGTATCACCTCCATTTCACTTTTGATTTAAAAGCAAATGGGTGGTGAACTTACCTTTTACGTCTTTTGTAGCTCTGAATCAATTATACCACACGCTTTGACAATTTGCACGATAAATTTTATTTATCTGGGTTATCATGACGACAAAGTAAGTAGTCCGTAGAAACTCCAAGAATATTTGCAATTTTTACTAATGTTTCTAAATTGGGTGATCTTTTGCTTGACTCATAGAATCTGTACGCTGTAAGGCTCAACCCTAAAATATCAGCCATTTGTTGTGCTGTATAGCCTTTGTTTTTTCTAGCATAATTTAATCTTTTTCCAAGCATATAAAAATTCCTCCTAAACTATTGACAGTAAACTAATTGTATACTATAATAGGATAAAACAACAGTATACAATTTGTTACCTATAGGAGTGATTAAAATGACAAATATTGATTTAAGTATTATTAGTCAAATTTTATTTGATGGCATCTGTGATAACGGATTAGATCAAGTGATTCGAAAGGAAATACTGGATAGTATCGAAGATGAAAAGCACTATGAAGTAGCTTGTAGTGTTTTAAATGAAGCTGGTAGAGCCTATTTCAGTTTAGGGTTAAAAACATGGACAACCTTAAAATGACATTCAAAGCAATTAAAAAACCTCATAGAAAGGCATAGCGTTCCTTCTTGATAGTGTAAAATAAACTGTGTAAATAACTAACGAAAATCCTAGGAGTTGGTTGTGAACACAGTTTTAAATATGATAAAATAAAAAGCACCTAAAATAGGCGCTTTGATTGATATTATTTCCTTTCACTTTCAAGCCGTGGCGGACTTAATGAAAGGAAAGAAAGGAAATGAATATTGAAAAATATGTGGCAAAAGGAAAGGTCAGATATAGGCTTTTGGGGGCTTATATTGGTGTTGATGTTGTGACAGGTAAACAGGTTCGGGCAAACATCAAAAATAAGGTGAGTAAATCAGAAGTAAAGCGAGCGTATGGCTTGAAGTTGCGTGAATTTGAAGAGAATGGCTTTACTGTTAAAAAACAAGAAAGTAAAGTAAAAGCAAAAACGGTTAATGATTTGATTGATTTGTTTTACCCTCATTACAAAAATACAGGAATTAAAGAATCAGCGTATACTACATCAACGCAAAGAATTGATAAACATATTCGTCCTTATTTCGGTGATCTACGATTAGATAGATTACAACCAATGATATTACAGCCCATTGTAGACAAATATTGTGATGAAGTTTCCCAGACAAACAATCATTACAAAACAATATTATCAAGTTTTAAAAGGGTTCTCACTTATGGAGTTAAAATAGATTTGTTAGATTTTAACCCCATAGATAAAATTTTCATAAAAAATGTTAAAATTGAAAAAGAAGAAAAGGTGAAGTTTTACGAAAAATCAGAGTTAAATAAAATACTGACTCATGTTGCTGGCTTTTCTAAGCAATCTTATAGCGAACAGGCTTCGGCACTGTATATTCGTTTATTGCTCTTTACTGGCTTGCGTGCAAGTGAAGGGCTTGGGTTAGATTGGTTGGACGTGGATTTTGAAAATAAAACCTTGTCTATCAATCGGGGATTAAATAATAGGTCTGAAATAACCACTTTGAAAAATAAAGGAAGTTATAGGACTATTGATTTAGATGATGATAGCATACAAGATTTAAAAGAGTTTAGGGAGTTACAATTGGCTTTCGTTTCAGAATTTGGCTTGACTGTACCGACCATGATTTTTTATAATCCCAAAAAGAGAAAATCAATTAATCCTCATTACCATTATTCTTCTATGCAACGTGGTTTTCAAGATATATGTAAAGATTGTGGTGTGGTATATTTAGGTCTGCACGCTTTACGCCATACTCATGCAACAATGTTGGTTGCCAGCGGTACAGACTATAAGACCATACAAGAACGCATGGGGCATGATAAATTAGAAATTACACAAGATACATATAGTCATGCCATACGTGAAAAGAAAGTTGATGCCGTTAATAATTTAGTAGAGTTTGTTAAAAGGGTGTGATTTTTTTAAGACATAACGTAACCTGTTGCGTAACCTGTTGAAAAATAAACCCGCAAAATCATTGATTTTACGGGCTATCTTAGTTTTCGATATAAGTCGTACCAATATTTAGCAAATCCTGGTTTAAAAGGTCCTTCTTTTTTGTTGACCATGTTGATGAGGACGCCCATCTGAGTCCGTACAATTTTTTGAACATCTTCTGGATAATTCATTTCACGCCGGTGTTTGTTAAATTCATATTCGTCTAGGATTTTATAGCGATAGTTGGGGAAAACTTTTAAATCAAGGTCATAATCAATATATTTCAATGCGCCTTCATCGTATAGACAAGGAGAGCTTAAATTACAATAAAAATGAACGCCATCAGCTCTCAAAATGGCGATAACGTTGAACCATAAATTGTCAAAGAAATAAGAAATAGCTGGTTCAGTTGTTTTCCAAATTCTACCGTCTGATTCAACGACCAATGTTTTATTACTCGCAGTGACAATGACATGATCAGTGACTTCCATGATGCGCACTTTTTCCCAAACGCGATGAATTTTGCCATTGTGCTTGTAACTGTGGACAGGGACGTCTGAATCAATACGGGGTTGACTTTTCATAAGGGCACCTCCCTGCTGTTAAGTTTTATTTTAGACAGTTAAAAATCGATCCTTTTAAAAAGGATGGCTTTACTAGTATACCATACTTTGACCATAAAATGTTGGAAAAATGAAAAAAAACAAACTCGATTGTAACGAGACCAAGTTTGTTTTCTGTCATTTTTTAATCATTGAATGCGAAACTTATTCGCTTTGATTTTTTTGAGTTTGAGTTTGACCCAAAGCTTGGGAAACTAATCGCTTTGTGATTTCTCCACCAACGCTTCCGTTTTGACGACTGGTTGCATCAGGACCCAGTTGGACACCGAATTCATTTGCAATTTCAGTTTTCATATTTTGTGTTTTTTCATATCTAGCCATTTTTGTTCACCTCATAAAGTTTCACAGCTGGTAAAGGAACGTGCCCTACCGTATACTGATGTTAAAAGTTGACTACCATGCTTTGTGCTTATTCTCAGGCTTATATGTGATGGCATTTTATACGATTAAATACGTCACATATTTAAATAAAACATCATCTCAATACCGTCGTTTAAGCAGTCCCTGTTTAAATCCAACAATGATAAATGGATATCCAAAAGAAGCATAGCGTGTCACTTTCGATAACGAAGGTCACGATTTGACCCGAAAGGTTGATTGCGTGTTAATTTGTCGATTTGTTAGTTGACGTTGTTTGTGAAGGACTACTGTTTGATGTACTTTTACCTAAAGCTTGGGATACCAAACGTTTCGTGATTTCACCACCAACACTACCGTTTTGACGACTGGTTGCATCAGGACCTAAATTGACACCAAATTCATTGGCGATTTCGGTTTTCATGTTTTGTGTTTTTTCATATTTAGCCATGCGTTATTCACCTCCAAATTGAAATTCGTTACGCAGTTAATTTGCACCATCTAAGAAATTTCATACACAAAATTGTGAAATTAATTGATTTTATATTTTTTAAAATCAGTTTTTGTATGTAAAATCAAGTGTTTCTCATCGTAAAAAAGATATTTGACTTCTTGATCTAGGGTAATCTGGTGTTTAGCGAGTTGGCGATGAAGCCAGTCTTCTTGTAAACCGGCATTTTCAAGGGCATAAGGTTTAATCATGCCTGAAATAACAAAAGGAAGTGGAAAGGTTTTGGTTGGTAATCTTTTTTCATAAATGCTGAGCTTCCCGTTAGATTCTATAATGGCATATTGAATGCCTTCGATCTCAATCACATTACTTTGTCGGAGCATCATCATTAACTCATCAAGTTGAATGCGCAGCTTCGTTAATTCATCAAAATCAATTTTTCCGTTTTTAATGATCATTGAAGATTCGCCGTTGATGTACTTTCTTAATTTTGGCTTTTTTAGCTGAAGCTTTGCCATGACGATTTGAAGTAAAACTAACGCAATAAGTCCAGTAAAAGAATCTAACCAAAATTCTTCTTCAACAATTCCAGTTGCCACGACGTCAGCGATAATCAAGTTCATGACAAAATCAAAAATCGAAAGTTCACTGATCTCTCGCTTGCCCATCAACTTATAAGAGATGACAATGGCTAAATAAAAAAAAATGGCGAGTAAGACAGAGTAGATAACGTGCATGAAAAAGCCTCCTAAATAACGGTGATATTTCATTATGAACGAATTGTAAGCTATTTATGCAAAAACTGTGGGTCATGAAAGTTCTTTATCATTAAGCATGTTTAGAAAGGGTTGTTCGATCCGTTTTGCTCATTTGGTGAATTGTTTCATTAGGGTAAAAATAAACTTTACAAAGAGCAGCTATCATGCTTAAATAGAAGCATCACATGAATTGGAGGAATGTTTATGCTCATTCGTGCGCTCAAATTATCATTTGGTGCGATGATTGGTACTTTAATCGCTTATTTCTTAGGACTTAGTCATCCTTTAACTGCTGGTGTCATCGTTTTGTTAAGCTTGGGTAAGACCAAACGCTCTTCAATTGAAATTGCCCGTGTTCGCATCAAAGCTGTTGCCCTTGCCTTGGTGTTGGCCAGTGTTCTTTTCTTCATATTTGGCTTTACCGTTTATGCCTTTAGTCTCTTTTTATTTACGTATATCCCGCTTATTTTAATTTTTAAGTTAGAAGAAGGACTGGTCATCGGTTCTGTTTTGTCGACCCATTTGATTATTGCTGCCTCTTCTGGCTTCGGGATTCTATTCAATACCCTTTCTTTATTTGTGATCGGAGTCGGCATTGCCATGCTGGTTAATTTGTATATGCCAGATATGCGTGGAGAAATCATTCAAGATCAACGTTATATCGAAGAACGATTCCGAGATATTTTGCTGATCATGGCGACCATGATCAAAGGCAATCAGTATTTTGATCAATCTATGTTCGTTGAAATCGAAACGTTTATCAATGATGCGTTGGTTCGTGCGAAGATGAATGCGGACAATTATTTGCGTGCTGACATGTCTTACTATGCGAACTACATGAACATGCGTAAGATGCAATTTGAAATTTTAAAACGGATGTTTAATTTGACCTGTCAAATTGAAATGGAGCTGGTTCAAGCAGCGTTGATTGCTGATTTGACGAAACATTTCGCACATTCACTCTCAGAGTCTAATTCGGGAGAAGGGTTGCTTGAAGAGCTGGCAGCTGTCTTGGCAGAATGCCAAGATGGGACTTTGCCAAAAAGTCGACAAGAATTTGAAAATCGAGCCATTTTATTTCAATACTTGAGTGAATTTAGGCACATGGTGGAGCTGAAGCGGGAATTTAATGAAAAGCAAAAAGAGCTGTTCAAAGGATCTACGTTTTCTAAATGTTTTTGACATTTTTAGACAAAAATAGTATAATGATAAAGCATTAAATTTTCATAAGGACGATTGTTCGACAAAGGAAATGATAAAAGTGAAAAAATTTGGGTTAAAACTTGTCATTTTTATATTGGGGATTGTGATCGGATTACTACTTCGAGAAACGCCACAACTGGCAGAAATTCCATTTATTAATTACTACTTAATGCCAGTTATTGCTCATCATCAGTTACTCGTCGTTGTCATTCTCGTTACCATCATCGGTATCATTTTGGTCACAACTAAAAAAGATTAAAGGAGTGGTGTCTTTTGTATAGAAGAAGCACTCTTTTTATAATGACGTTGAAACTGGAGAAGATGATGTTTGAGGGGATTGAGCTAATGAAGGCTGTCATAAAAAGTTTAAATGCCCGAATAGTTGCTAACTTTTAAACCTTTGTCGTGAAATTTGAAGTTTGAAACTAAAAATAAGACGGCATACCCACGTATATTTTTTGAAATTTTGATCATACTGACTTATCGCTTAAAAGTGTAGGCGAGTGTGTTAGGTTGAATAGGTTGAAGCTCATTCGAAAAATATTGGAGGTATTAACATGACGGATAAAATGAAGTTAGGGTTGGTTTTTGGTGCCATTGTTGTGGTGTTTATGATTCAGTTCATAACAGGATCGATGACAGAAGTTGAAGCGCACGCACTAGAAGTGGAAGAAACGTTAAGATTACGTGTTATTTCACATTCTGATGAGCCTTTTGATCAAGCGGTTAAAAGGCTTGCGGTCTTTGCAATTGAAGGATTTATGAATGCGCATGAAGAAGGACACACTGTGGCATTTTTGACACAACATTTAGAAACAGTGCATCAACTTGTTGTAGATGTTTTGAACGAACTTGAGATTTTCAAGGATGTCGAAGTCAGTTTTGGATACCACTATTTTCCAGTAAGCAGTCGTTATTACCCTAGTTTGGTGGTAAGGTTGGGTGATGCAACAGGTTCAAATTGGTGGTGCTTCATTAATCCCGGTGTTTGCCTTGTTCCAAGCGATGCGTATGCGAGTGTGAATGCAGCACAAGTGGAAGTTAAAGCAGCGCTTCAAGAAAGCATTGGAACTCGGACACGTCATTTCATCAGGGGCTTGTTTAATAGAGGAGAAAGTCGGACAGTTGCAGAAGGAGAGATTGATTGGTTTTTATTCCCAGATGAATAAGTTAAGTCTATTCTTCTGTGTTTTTTTGTTTGCTTATTATCATTTGTTTATGGTATAATGATTGGTACGTTTTAAAAAGATTTTTAGTAAGGTCGGTGTGGTCATGGAAGAACATTCTAATTTTATTAAGACGATTATGAAAGAAGATCTGGCTAGTGGCAAGCACGATACAATTGTAACCCGTTTCCCGCCAGAGCCGAATGGTTTCTTACATATTGGTCATGCAAAGGCAGCTTTAACCAATTATCATTTTGCCCGTGAATTTGGGGGTCGATTTCATTTACGCTTTGATGATACCAATCCAGAAAAAGAAGATGTCATTTACGTCGATGCCATTAAAAAAGATTTGGCGTGGCTTGGGATTGAACCAGATCAGGTTTTTTATGCTTCTGATATGTTTGAGTTCATGTATGAAAAAGCAGTCGAGCTGATTGAAAAAGGATTGGCTTTTGTTGATGAACAATCTCAAGAAGTCATTCGCAAGCAGCGTGGGACTTTGACGACACCTGGTGTTGATTCGCCTTATCGTCATCGTCCGATTGAAGAAAATTTAAAACTTTTTCAAGAAATGCGTGACGGCAGACATGAGCATGGAAAGTGTGTGTTACGTGCTAAAATCGATATGGGCAGTCCAAATATCAATCTTCGTGATCCTGTTATTTACCGGATTCAACATGTCGAACACCATCATGCACCTGGGTGGTGTATTTATCCCATGTATACCATTGCGCAACCATTAGAAGATGCTTACGAAGGTGTAACGCATTCGCTATGTTCTTTGGAATTTGAAGATCAGCGACCGTTTTATGACTGGGTGATTAACCATTGCACGTTGCCGGCTGTTCCGCGTCAGATCGAGTTTGCCCGTTTAAATTTAAAGCATACTGTGATGTCTAAACGCTATTTAAAAGAACTGGTTGACAACGGGGTTGTTGAAGGATGGGATGACCCGCGCTTGCCGACGCTTTCAGGCTTGCGACGTCGTGGTTACACGAAGGAAGCCATTGCGAACTTTGTCCGTGAATCGGGATTATCAAAAGCCAATTCAGTAAGTGATCCAGAAATGCTTGAACATTTTGTCCGTGATGATTTGAGGTTAAAAGCACCAAGAACCATGGCGGTCTTGCGACCATTAAAAGTGGTCATCACCAATTATCCAGAAAATGAAGTAGAATACTTGAACGCCGAAATTAATCCAGAAGTGCCAGAGATGGGCATCAGAAAAATTCCATTCTCACGTGAAATTTATATTGAACAAGAAGACTTCATGGAAAGTCCAATACCGAAATACCATCGGTTATATGTTGGAAATGAAGTGCGTTTAAAGCATGCTTATTTTATCAAATGTCATGATGTGATCAAAAACGAAGATGGAACCATTAAAGAAATTCACGTCACTTATGATGTTGAGACCAAGTCAGGATCAGGCTTCAATGGGCGTAAAGTGAAAGGGACCATTCATTGGGTAGATGGCACACATAACAAGCCAGCTGACTTTCATTTGTATGAGCCTATCTTAATAGAAGACGAAGCAACGGCGCATTTGTCGTTTTTAGAACGGATTAACCCCAACTCAGAGGTGGTTCTGCATGGATTTGTTGAAGAAAGCATGGTGAACAAGCCAGAGAAATATCAAATTTTTCGTCATGGCTATTTCAGTATTGATCCAAAACGCACGACTGATGACAAGCTTTCTTTTAACCACATCGTCTCATTAAAGTCGAGCTTTAAGCTGTCATAAGATGCAAACAAAACGCATTATGTGTATTGTCAAATACGATGGTTCAAAGTTTTTTGGCTATCAAATTCAGCCAAAAGGGCGAACGGTGCAACAGGAAATTGAACGAGCGCTCAAAAAGATATGTAAGACAGAGATTACAACCCATGCAGCGGGAAGGACCGACTCAGGTGTACATGCACTTGGACAAGTTTTTCATTTTGATTCAACTTTAGAAATGGAAGCAAGTCGTTATAAAATGGCATTTAATAGCATTCTTCCTCAAGATATTTACATTATGGCGAGTAAAGAAGTTGATTCGACGTGGCATGCAAGATTTCATGCGATTTCTAAAGAGTATCATTATCGCTTATCGACCAATGAATATGATCCACTTACATGTGACTATATTTATTATCATCGACAGAGATTAAACGTTGAAAAAATGAAAGAAGCGATGACTTATTTTTTAGGAAGACACGATTTCACCTCTTTTACTGCTAACATGGAAAGCATTGACAAACAGCGAACGATTTATCAATCGGAGATCATTGTTCACGATGAAGGAAATTACACATTTAGATTTGTTGGGACTGGATTTATGAAATACATGGTTAGAATCATGGTAGGAACATTGATTCAAGTTGGTCTTAGTAAAATTTATCCGGAAGAAATACCTTTAATTCTTGCAGCCAAGAATAGAAATTTTGCCGGACCAACAGCAAAATCTGAAGGATTGTATTTACATTCAGTCGAATATGAGGTAAAATAAAGGCATGAAGGCAAATTTTAAAAAAGTGATGGTCGTATAATTATGAAAAATCAATTTTTATCCATGGGGGATGTGTGATGTTTAAAAAGATAGCAAGAAAACGAAATAGACATAAATATGAGGAATCTACAATCAAGCCAAATGTTGAGTTGGCCATTGACGATCTTGCTGATTATCAGCAAGTCATTAAAAAAGAGCGCGACTTGGGGTATAAAGGTTTGCAAGGTGCTTTTTCAGATAAAGCCACCGTTAAATTGACTGTGGTAGATAGTGAAGGTAATAATGAAGAAGTTACAGGGGTTATTTCTCATTATGATGATACCTATTCTCAATTGGTTATTGTAAATGGTAATAATTTGAAACGTTTAACATTTGAACAGATTGTTGATGCTCGTTTTTCTGATGGAGGCATTATAAATGAAGAACTTTCTGATTAACACGTTGATTTTCTTATTGGTTTTATCAGGAACATTATTGGTGGGATGGCATTTTATTCAAGAAAATGTCATTCTCTATTTTACACAAACAACCATTGTGCCTGAAGAATTTGAAGCAAATTTAATAGCAGCTATGGAAGCAGATGATGATGATGTTTTTGACTGGGAGGCCGTCTACTTATTAGATGCTTTTGATTGGCTTCAACATGTGGGCATTGGTGATGAAGTTTCACCGATTGGTGAGCTTATTATTCCTTCCATCGGTACGAGGCTACCGATCTTCCATGGTGTGGTCGAACCTAATATTTCAATAGGGGCTGGAACGCTGTTGCCAGGAATGGTCATGGGAGAAGGGAATTACGTGCTTGGTAGTCATTGGGATCCTAATCCAGGCATTAGATTCGGCGGACTTGATCGCGTTCAAGTGGGTGACTTACTTATTTTACGTGATGGCAATTATCTTTATCTCTATGAAACCATTGTTGGGAACAACTATATCATTGAACCTTATCGCTGGGACATTGCCAATTATGTAGAAGGAAGGGTTTTGTTGACTTTGTTTACCTGTACACCAGATGGCCTTCAACGGGTTAAAGTACGCGGTGAATTTGTTGAGAAACTTTCGGTTGCTGAGCTAAGGGATCTGGTTGATCAAGCTGCTGAATTAGAAGAGCTGGCTCATTTACAAGCATTAGAAAGTTTGGCAGAATCTGTTGATTTAGAAACACTTGTTGATGTGGTCGAAACATTAGACGAGACAACAGTGCCTTTTCCTGTTACGGATGTAACCCTTGTAACGGGTGGGGCTTTGGTATTCGCCTCTTTGATCGTAGGTATTTCAAGCTTAAATCCTAAAAAAAATAAAAAATAAAAGAATCATTCAAATAGTCTTGTCAAATTGGCAAGGCTATTTTCAATGCCTATTCATTTGAGGGGTCAGTAACGTATAATACAGTGTATTAAAGTAAAAAGGGGGAATTAAAATGTTTACTTATAGCTGTGGGTATGCAACTCAACAATTACACTGTGTATCTCCACGTAAATCATCGTGGGAATTAGTACTCATCTTATTCATCGTACTCGTTTTATTAGGACAAGTATTTTGCTTATTCTAATAGCTATATGACTGATTAAAAAATCTTCATAAATCCGTATCTGAGGCATCACATTTTTTGATTTTTAGCGTAAGATATAGTGATTATGATTTTGAGGAGGACGACTCAATGTATACTTATTCTTGTGGGACACCAGCTTATCAAACAACATCTTGTGGAAATACGGGTGGATTTGTAGGCGGATTTGCTTTCATTTTAGTATTGTTCATTTTATTGGCCATCATTTGTAGTACATCATTCGTTGGTGGATTTGGCGGATGTTGTGAAGATCGTGAGCCACGCTGCTTTGGGTAAATCTATACGTGAAAATATGGTTTCGTTTTTGTAGGTCGAAACCTGTTTTCTTTTATGATGAACAGTAGCATTATGACAAAATTGCATGATAAAGGAGGTTGAAGACATGTACGGATGTGGACCTTGTGGTTATGGAGCAGGCGGTGGCATTATTGCCTTCGTTGTTATTATCTTTATTATTCTATGTTTGTTCGGTGTAGGTGGATATGGATATGGCGGCGGATATGGTGGATATGGCGGCAGATGTGGC
>WRKJ01000102.1 GCA_009778135.1 Defluviitaleaceae bacterium | reverse complement strand
AATTTCTCAATAATCGTGATTAATCCAGCAATAATGCCAATTATCCAAAACAATTCTTTTAAAGTAGTCATAAATATCACCTACTCCGTAAGAGCAGATTAAAAGTTGCGCCTATTCTTATAACTCCAATTAAAGTATAACACACATGGCGACAATTTGCACCATTATTTTTAAATATACTTTTCCACAGTATTTGTTGATAAGATGTGAATAAGTTGATTAAAATGGTGGATGAGATGTGTATAATCACAGAAAAGCTGTGTATAACTCATCAAAAACTGTGAATAATTCTGATATAAACTGTGAATAACACCTGTGAACTGTGCAAAAATTAAAAAAGCAATCTGAGAGGGTCACACGGAGTATTAAAAAATTTTAAAAATTCTTCTGTTTTTAGACTTGCAATCTGAAATGAAGTCGTGTATAATAGGTTTCGTTAGCACTCGAGAATAATGAGTGCTAAAAATAAAATAAAAATTTTTGGGAGGTTATAGAAATGTTAAAACCTTTAAATGAAAACGTCGTTATCGAACCGATCGAAGTCGAGAAAAAGACGGCGAGTGGTATTTTATTATCTGGAGATGCAGCACAACCGAAGCATGCAGAAGGAACTGTTATTGCCGTAGGACCAGGAAAGTTATCTAAAACGGGTGAGCGACGTGCTTTGTCAGTTAAAGTTGGTGACCGTGTTATTTATGGTGGTTACAGTCAAAGTACGGTTGAACACGAAGGTAAAGATTTAGTTGTTTTGCCAGAGAAAGACATTTTAGCAATTGTTGAGTAGGATGAGCCGAACAGGCGGATTTGAAAATTGAATTTGATTTTAAGAGGTGAGTAAATAAAATGGCAAAAGAAATTTTATTCGCAAGTGATGCAAGAAAAGCGATGATAACAGGTGTGGACAAGTTAGCTGACACAGTGAAAGTTACCCTTGGTCCAAAGGGTCGCAATGTCATTCTTGAACAAAAGTTTGGTGCACCACAAATTATTAATGATGGTGTTTCAATCGCAAAAGAAATTGAATTAGAAGATAAATTTGAGAACATGGGTGCACGTTTGGTTGCAGAGGTTGCCAGTAAAACCAATGATGTAGCGGGAGATGGAACGACAACAGCAACCGTTTTAGCACAAGCAATGATTCGTGAAGGAAACAAAAACATTGTGGCGGGTGCTAACCCAATGATGGTTCGTCGTGGCATTGAGCAAGCAGTAACCGTTGCAGTTGAAGCACTTGCTAAGCAATCACAACAAATCGAAGATCGTGCAGGAATTGCCAATGTAGCATCGATTTCAGCAGCAGATCCGACCGTTGGTGATTTAATTGCTGAAGCAATGGAACGTGTTGGAAATGATGGTGTTATTACGCTAGAAGAATCACGTGGTTTTGAAACGACTTTAGATGTTGTGGAAGGGATGCAGTTTGATCGCGGTTACCTTTCTTCATACATGGTAACAGATGCAGAAAAGATGGAAGCCTCTTTAGAAAACCCATATATATTAGTAACAGATTCAAAGATTTCTAGTATGCAAGATTTATTACCGATTTTAGAGCAATTGATGCAATCAGGTCGTTCAATGTTACTTGTTGCTGAAGATGTAGAAAGTGAAGCATTGGCCGCATTGGTACTCAACAAATTACGCGGAACCTTAAATGTGGTTGCTGTTAAAGCACCAGGATTTGGAGATCGTCGTAAAGCGATGCTTGAAGACATTGCCATTTTAACAGGTGCACAATTGATTACGACAGAACTTGGCATGGACATTAAAGAAGTGACTTTAGAACAATGTGGAACAGCTGGTCGTGTCATTGTGACAAAAGATGCAACGACCCTTGTTGAAGGCGCTGGCAATTCAGCAGAAGTGGCAGGACGTACGGAGCAAATCAGAGCTGAAATGACGCACACGACATCTGAATTTGACAAAGAAAAACTAGTTGAAAGACTTGCTAAATTAACAGGTGGTGTCGCCGTTATTAAAGTAGGTGCAGCCACTGAAACAGAATTAAAAGAGCGTAAACTTCGCATCGAAGATGCTTTGAATGCGACACGAGCTGCAGTTGAAGAAGGGATCGTTGCAGGTGGTGGAACAGCCTACATGAATGTCTATCAAGAAGTTGCAGCCATCGAAGCAGCAGGTGATGTGGCAACAGGTGTGTCCATTGTTCTTAAATCATTAGAAGCACCAGTGCGTCAAATTGCTGAAAATGCGGGCATTGAAGGATCAGTTATCGTTCACCAATTAAAAGACATGAAACCAGGTGAAGGTTATAATGCAGCGACCAATGAATTTGTCAACATGTTTGAAGCAGGCGTTGTCGATCCAACAAAAGTAACCCGTTCAGCGTTACAAAACGCTGCGAGTATTTCGGCTTCATTCTTAACAGCAGAAGCAGCAGTCGCAGATGCACCAAAAGCAGAAGCAGCACCAGCCATGCCTGATATGGGTGGTATGGGCGGCATGATGTAAATCAGAAATGATCGTTGATATCGACATTTTCCAAGTTAAAAGCGAGGTTTATCCTTGCTTTTTTACTGTATGATAATGTAGCCGACGTAAGCAACATAGATGGCTAAAAAAGCAATAGCTTCCAAGCGCTTGATCTCGCGTGAAGTTGCCGAAAAAAGCCACAGGAGCACAGCTGCAAGAATCATGAAAATCACATCAATGAATGTGAAAGCCATTGTGGCTGCTTCTCCTAAAATTAAAATAGGTAAGCCGAGTACGATGCAAATATTAAAAATGTTTCCGCCAATGATACTACCAATGGCCATTTTATTCTCACCTTTCTTACCTGCTACAATGATCGTTACCAATTCAGGAAGAGATGTTCCAATAGAGATAACTGTTACTGAAATGATTTTTTGACTAATTCCGATGGATGTAGCCAACTGTTCAACATGATTAACAACCAAGTTGCTGCCGAAAATGATACCTGCTAAACCTAAGAGAATCAGCCATACAGATTTGGTTCGTTTATACTTAGGCGCTTCAATTAAAGATTCCTTTTCTTTGTCGGCTTTTAAAATGGTGATCAAGTAATACACAAAAATGGAAAAGAAAAGTAACAAAACCGCACCATCAGCGCGTGAGAGTGAATGCGTGGTTGCACCATTTAAAAAAGGATCTAAAAAGAGGACGGATAAGCCTAATGTGACCCATAACAAAATAGGAATTTGTTTTCGGATCACATCAAGTTCAATTTTAAAGGGTTTCACTAAAATCGCAACAGCTAAAATGACCAAGATGTTGGTAATGCTACTGCCGATGACATTGCCGAATAACAAGTCGTTATTCCCTGATAAATGAGAATTAAAAGAAATCGCAATTTCGGGTGCTGATGTTCCGAATGCGACAATGGTTAATCCGATAATGGCGGTTGATATTTTAAAATTCCGTGCTAAAGAAGCTGATCCATCAACAAAAATGTCAGCACACTTAATAAGCATGACAAAACCAGCGACAGCTAATCCAATATTTAATAACAAATTAATCAACACCTTAAATGATGAGTTTCTTTATTATCATTCCCTAAACAACTGATCCTATTCTTTCACAACATTTTGCTAGGAAGCCATCGCACTTGCGTGAGCATACTTCTTAAATTGTGCGTTGGATTGCGTTCGATCAGATTTGTTGAAGTGAAAAACGAGTAGGTCTACTTGACAATCGAAGGGAAATGTTTGTATAATGAGAGCGAATAACATTATTTAGGTGGAGGAATCAAAATGAAAGTCATCAATACAGAACACGCACCAGCTGCGATCGGTCCGTACTCACAAGCAATCGAAGCAGGTCATACATTATACGTCTCAGGACAAATTCCACTCGACCCAGTTACAATGGAATTTGTTTCTGAAGATGTCAAAGCACAAACAGATCAGTGTTTGAAAAATTTAAAAGCAATTATTGAAGAAGCAGGATTGACATTAGAAAATGTTGTAAAATGTGGGATCTTCTTAAAAGACATGAATGACTTTGGTTCAGTTAATGAAGTCTACGGCCAATATTTTAGTCAGCATAAGCCTGCTAGATTCTGTGTAGAGGTTGCAAAGTTACCTAAAGATGCGAAAGTTGAAATTGATGCGATTGCAGTGAAAGGATAAAACGGTCTTCAATTGATTTTAAAAGATATTCAAAAGTTGCAAATATATTAAGAAGAGGTGCTACCAGTGCCTCTTTTACATGTTAAAAACGACTTTACTTTTGGTGTAAGATGGCATGTTAACACGCAATCAGACAAAAATCACGAGAACTGTTTGAGCCGATATCCTGTAGGTGTATCATGGAATTAAAGCGCACAAGTTGTGCTGATGTTCGCATCTAAAATAAGAGAACTTTTGTTTACTTCTTTTCTTTCTTTTTCAATTATGATATAATGCAACATAAAGTATAAAGGAGTTTGATTTTGATGAGTGAGCGTTATGGTTTAAATAAAAATTTAGCAGAAATGTTAAAAGGTGGCGTCATTATGGACGTCAGTAATGTAGAGCAAGCTAAAATTGCTGAAGCTGCAGGTGCAGTCGCAGTTATGGCACTTGAACGTGTCCCATCTGAAATTCGTCGCGTGGGCGGTGTGGCGAGAACGTCTGATCCTAAAATGATCAAAGAAATTCAAGCAGCAGTTAGTATTCCAGTTATGGCAAAAGTGCGTATTGGACACATTGTTGAAGCACAAATTTTGGAAGCATTAGAAATTGACTATATTGATGAGAGTGAAGTTCTAACACCTGCAGATGATGAATTTCATATTGATAAGACAGCTTTTAATGTCCCTTTTGTTTGCGGTGCTAAAAATTTAGGTGAAGCTTTACGTCGAATTGGTGAAGGGGCGTCAATGATTAGAACGAAAGGTGAGCCTGGAACGGGAGATGTTGTTGAAGCTGTTCGTCACATGCGTCAGATGAATAAAGAAATCCGTGAAGTTCAAGCGGCAACTAAGCAAGAATTAATGGCTATTGCAAAAGACATGCAAGCACCTTATGAACTTGTTAGCTATGTTCATGATCATGGGAAATTACCAGTTGTTAATTTTGCTGCCGGTGGCGTCGCAACACCAGCTGATGCAGCTTTAATGATGCAACTTGGATGCGACGGTGTCTTTGTTGGTTCGGGAATCTTCAATTCAGGCGATCCAAAAAGACGTGCAGAAGCGATTGTGAAAGCGACGACTTATTACAACGATGCTAAAATCATTGCCGAGGTATCTGAAGATCTGGGAGAAGCCATGAGCGGGATCTCGGCGAAATCACTCGACGCACACGATCAGATGGCGAGTCGAGGATGGTAACATCATGAATGGGTGATGCTAGTTTAGCTAGGATCACTTTTTAAAAATAGGCGGAATAGGTGGAAAGTTAACGATGAAAAAAATTGGTGTTTTGGCTGTACAAGGGGCTGTTCGAGAGCATGTGCGTATGTTGAATCAAATAACGGATGTCCAAGGTTTAGCGGTTAAGTATGAAACAGAATTGGATGAGATTGATGGACTGATTATACCAGGTGGGGAGAGCACAGCCATCGGGCGGTTGTTGCGTGATTTTGACTTGCTTGATCCATTAAAGGAAAAAATTCAAAAGGGACTACCTGTTTGGGGAACTTGTGCGGGCATGATTTTACTTGCAAAAAAGTTAGTCAATGATGACACGAGTCATTTGGGTGTCATGGACATTGAAGTTGCGCGCAATGGTTATGGTCGACAGTTGGGAAGTTTTGAAACGGTCGTGAACGTTCCTGAAGTGGCGGTTGAAGACATGAAGCTTACTTTTATACGTGCCCCCTATGTGAATTCGGCCGGAAGTGAAGTTCGCATTTTACTTAAAGTTGATGACCGCATTGTTGCCTGTCGGCAAAACAACATGTTAGCGACGGCATTTCATCCAGAATTAACAGAAGATTTGGCTTGGCATCGTTATTTTGTGAGGATGGTACGTGGTCATTAGGCGATACCTCTATCTAAGTAAATCGAAATGTTACTTTTGTGGTCAACAGCAAGCAAATACACCTTTAAAAATAGGGTGTATTTTTTTGAATTTACCGTTTCTTTACAATTTAGAGACAATAGGTTAACAAAAGAAAAATATGATCTTAACATCTCTTTGCTATAATAAGTTTTATCAAAGGTCATACAAGTTTTACATGTTTTTAAAAATCACAATAAACGGGAGTGTCACATGATGACAGACGCAAAGACAATACTTAAAATTTCAGGTTTAAAAAAGCAATATTCAAAAAAAGAAGTCCTCAAAGGAATCGACATTGAAATTAAAGCGGGTGAGTTCGTTGTGGTCATCGGGCCATCTGGTGCAGGAAAGTCGACGTTTATTCGTTGTATTAATCGAATGGTTGATCCGACTCAAGGTGCAGTTGAGTTTGATGGTATTGATGTTGCGAAATTAAAAGGTAAAGCTTTGCGTGAAGCACGCTCGAATATTGGGATGATTTTCCAACATTATAACTTAATTGGTCGTACCAATGTGATCAAGAATGTCTTACATGGTCGTTTAGGTCATCATTCATTTTTCAAAACGTTAACAGGTCGTTATTCCGATCAGGAAAGACGTGAAGCGTTCGATTTGTTACAAAAAGTTGGATTAGGTGAGCACATCTATAAAAAAGCAAATGCGTTATCAGGTGGACAAATGCAACGTGTTGGGATTTGTCGAGCGATGATGCAAGATCCGAAATTATTACTTGCGGATGAGCCAATTGCATCACTAGATCCTAAGTCAGCAAAAATCATCATGGATCAAATTAAGGATCTCGTTATTGAGCGTCACATTGCTTGTGTGATGAATTTACATCAAGTACAAGTCGCAAAAGATTATGCAACACGTATTATCGGTATCAAAGATGGTTGCGTTGTTTATGATGGTGTGCCAAATGGTTTAACTGAAGAAATGATGAGTGTAAAAGCGTTGTATTTAGAAGTTGCTTTTGATACAGTTAAAAAAATCTATGGCACTTTTGACACCTATTTAAAAGAAGCTTTGAAGGTAACTGATGAAGAAATTTCTAAGTTGAGAACGTTATATTTAGTATAAAAAACCGGAGATGACTAAAAAGATGAAAAATAGATTCCTTATCCTAACCGTATTTACGGCAGTATTACTATTAGTAGCGTGTGGAAATGGCAATGAAAACACAGCAGCAGTAGATACGAGTGAGATGAATAGAGAAGAATTATTGGCGCACTATGGCGTTACACAATTAAATATCGGACTTGTATTAATGGATGATCATCATATAGACTACTTCTTGAGTGTTCATGGAAATGCAAACACAAGATTTATCGAAACGGATCCAGCGAACTTTGATCACTTACGAGGGCTCATGCAAAGATTAGAAATTGGCATTGATAACGAATAAAAACCGCCTAAATAATGACAGACTCCCAATGAAATAGACACTGGAAAAACAAGAAATTGTGCCAGACTATTGAATTGGGTGTTTTAAAATAAAAAAATATCAGGAACTAAACGTAGTCTTTCCTAATTTCTGTGACAATATAGTAAATAAAATCACTAGGCGTTGGTGCAGACTGAACTTTTGATTGAGTTAGCGCTTCTCCAGATATGACATGATAAAATTCACTAAAAACTGTGGGATTTCTTCTGAAAGAATCTGTAAGTAATCTTTTAATACTGGTAAATGCGGTGTGGTAGTCAATATGAAGAATATCAATGTAAATGCTAGATAAAGAATTTTTCTGCTTTTTTTCTGGAAGAAGTGTATAGTATACGCCTTCTATCAAGCGCTTATAAGCAGTAGCCTTGACATTCAATCCATAAATAGCTAGTTTTTTAGAAATAACATTTCTTAAAGTATCCCCTGTAGGAAATGAAGGAATTATTGGAGATTGCATGTCAATTTTACTAACCATTGAAGAAGGTTTGATCATATTGTCAAGATACATTGAAAAAGTATTCAAGACCAGTGAATATTTAAAAGTCGGAAGACTTTTATCATAATATAGGATTTTATATTTTTGGAGCATCGTCATCGTTTGAAGGCCAATGAATGATGAAACGATGATGATTGTAGGACTAAAGTCATCATAAGTTTTTTCTGATGTCAATGTTTTTAAAATATCCAAGCCCAGTTCCCCTTTTAATTGAATATCCAATGATATCCCAGATGGCCTTACTTCTTCTATGATTTTAAGTGCATCATCGATATTATCTGTATGCAGTGTGTTGAATCCACCCTCTTGTAAACAGTTTGCTAGCCCATTTGCAAATTCTAAATGATCTTCGATTATTAATATTGTATCTTTTGCCATCAGTTATTTATCCTTTCAATTATCATTTTAAATACCAGCATGATAGACATCTAGTTCTTTATAATGATTATATAACATAAAGTCGGTTTTTGTAAATGAGAAAATGAAGCAATACACTTTGAAATCTTTCTTTTTTTTCGTCTGCATCCAAGAATGTTAACAAATGTTAATAGAAATTTAGATTTTTTGTAAAAATGTTAATTTTTGTCTAATGAATGTTAATAGAAAATAGTGTATAATACCTTTATAGCTAAACAGTTACTGAAAATTTAAAAATCGACCTGGGTCGAATAAAGGGATGTTTCAAAGTGAAAAAAATTAAAGATTTTATCACAGGGTCAAATTGGTTAGGGTTAATATTATGAAAATGAATAACAGTTTAAACGATAACATCTTAGTCTACTATTTTTCAATCGTGCTCCTTACCCTTTCGCTTTCTCTACCTCATGCTGTGCTAACCGTATTGCTTTTAGACAAGGGATTGACATTGTCACAAATTCTTATGATACAAACTAGTTTTAGCATAGCAATTTTGATTTTTGAATATCCAAGTGGAATCTTAGCAGATTTTTTATCAAGAAAAGCAATATTTTTGATTGGAAAATCTTTATTAATTTTAACATTCTTATCAATTATATATTTTAACAATTTTTGGATTATTTTTATTGGATGGTTTTTATATGGAGTATCAACAGCTTTAACAGATGGCTCTTTAGATGCAGAACTTATTAATGATATTAAAATTAACGACCAAGATAAACTTAACAAATTTGTGAGCAGGTCACATCAACTAACATTTATTTCATTGATAGTAGGTAGTAGTTTAGGGTCGATATTATATAGTAAAATGGATGTTTATTTCTATTTTATTAGTATTTTTTTTGTTGTTATGACTTTACTATTTGTACAGCTTTTTTTCAAAAACCTAGGAGCCTCAAGTCAAATTCAACATAAAATAGATTTTAAATTGATTAAAAACCAAATTATTCATGGATTCCAAGAAATTAATAACAGTATCTATATTAAACTCATCATTATTTTAACGATACTTAGTCAATTTTTTTTTCAAACGCATTTCCAATTATGGCAAGCTTTCTTGTTAAATAGATCTATCAATCCAGAGCATTTTTTCATATTTTATATCATATTTCAATTAATTGGTATGTTTGTTTATAATATCTCTCTAGATAACATTAAATTAAAGATTTCTAAATTGTTAATCATTACTATTAGCTTAGTAGCTACCACATTGCCGATTTTAATTGTTTTCGGGAATACGTTTTTATCAATCTTAATATATATGATATTCGTATCTCTATTCACTTTCATTGGCTATCTGTGTACGTATATATTTTCTAAACAGGTTTCAAAAGAAAGGATTTCATCGTTGACTTCTTTTAAAGCAACTTGTGCTAGAATAGGTGCTATACTATCCTTATTATTTGGTAGTCTTTTATTGAGATTTTTTGGCGTAGAATATGTGATCATTATTAATTTTATTATTTCTATTGTTAGTTCTCTAATCGTTATCTTTGTTTTTCTAAAGGTTAATTCATCGAAAAATAGACACTAATTTGTGGAATAGAAGCATTGTATTCAATGTCATCTCCACAATTCTTAACGTTCTTCTCCAAATTTAAAAATTTACAACAGATTAATATGTAATCGTTTTTGTTAGTAGAATACATGTGTTAAATGTAAGAAAATGATTGACTTTTAAAATATAATCTGATAAAATGACCGTTAATGAAAGAAAATCTGCTGGGGAATAGGATAAATCTTTCAAAATAACAAAATAAAGGTGGAATTACAAGTGAAGAAAATTTTGAAGAAAGTAGTGTTGACTTTGTCAGCAGTAGTAATGATGTTTGCAGGTGTGAATTTGGTAGAAGCACATGGTCCCCAGCGTCGTTGGAGAGTAGTGATGACTGGAAACACCTATGTAAGAACTAATCCGAATGGGGGAAATGTTGGAAGCATTAGGCAAAATGCTAATTTTGTTGAGTTTCCATTAACGTTTCCTCAAGTTGTGAATAATTGGACATGGATTCAAGGTTCAGTTTCAGGAACAGCAGCACAAATGAATGGAGTGCTTTCTGGAACTTATTGGGTGGCAACATCTCAACTGACACCAGATGGTAACCATGGTGGGACAACCTGTCGCATAAGCGCAGCTGGAACTGAAGTAAGGCACGCACCCGGTGGACCTGCTCTAGATCATATTTCGACTGGTGCAACGTTTCGACCATGGGGATCTGGACGTTTCCGGTCAGGTAATTGGGAATGGGTTTTAGGAACGATTGGCGGTACTGCAGGTAGAAACGGTCATAATGGTTGGGGAGGAAGACTGATGTGGGTAGCTACAAGTCAGTTACCTGCGGCTTGTCGGCATTAATTTTTTACCAAACTAGCTTAAAACTCTGATGTAAGTTACGTCAGAGTTTTAAACGCATTTAAGAGATATATGAAATGAAGGAGATTTCGAATGGGAAAGATATCAGGATTAACAATCGCAATGTTGCTCTTTTTAACTGCTTGCAACACTGAAAATGGAGATTTAGGTAATGAACAAAGTACGGGATCTGAGAGCGGCACAATAGAAATAGTTATCGATGATGAACTTGAAGAGGTCATGAAAAATGTATCTAATATACTACATTCGACACATCAAGCGGGAACTTTCTCAAATGAATTTTCATTAGTGGATTTAACAACAGGAGAAATAGTTGCAAGTTATGATTTAGGTGAGATGTACCTATTTGGTGGCGTTTGGGATTTGGAAAATGGTTATTATGCAGCACATGTCGTGAGCATCAACCATGAAGCGGCTCGTATCGTTATTTTCAACGAGCAATTAGAAGTGATTGAAACGCTCTTTTATGATGATGGGGAAGTATCAGCGCTATGGATGGGATTTTTACAAGTGGTTGAAGGAGAATTGATTGCTTATGTACTAGAAGCAGGGCCTGATAACTTATCAAGTACGATTGTTAACCCTGTAAGATTTAACTTACACATTGGGGAAATAGAGATCCTTGCTGAAATTGATGAACAGATCCATATCATGCATCAATTTGTGGATGAAAATCAAATTTTTGTCACTGATTTTATTGCGGATTTTCATGCTGGGAGCGTGTTGAGCAGATATGGGATTCTTGATTTAGAAACAGGTGAAACACACATCTTTGAGAAAGAGAATTTTTGGTATGGTCATTTAGATTTTAGAGACGCTCAGGTACTCATAACTGAGTCGCCTTCAAGTAGTTTTGCGCTTCATCATGAGGTGATCCTATTTGATGTTTACAGCATGTCTAGTCACATCATTCAATTAGAGGAAGAAGAAAGTATCTGGGCACATTTTTCTTTTGATGGTTCTCATCTTGTTACCGTCAACGAAGCAGCATCTCTTTTTAGAATGTATGATTTAAATGGTATCCTTGTTAACGAGATGGAAATAGAGATTCCATTAACCGTTAGTGGTGCTGAAATGTTTACAGTAGAAGAGCTTGAACGCATGCATCTTTCAAATTCTTTTGAAATCTTTCCGATTGCAGAAGGCTCGTATGTGATTTACACAAGGTTAGCACTTAGCGGTCCTGGGGTGTTTCTTGAAGATCATCAGATTCAATTTGTGACATTAACATAAGGGGGGGGTCGAGATGGGTATATTTAAACGGGCAATGATTAACGTTATCAGGCAGCCTGTCAAGAGTTTCTCGTTGTTATTTTTGATGATCTTGTTAGGTAGTTTTTTATTAAGTGGCATTTCTATGAGCCAAGCAATGGTTGCGACAGAGACACGTTTATTGATGCAGTTGCCATCTGTTGCGACCCTTGTCTATGATGGGGATTTAAACTTTGGATGGGGACAACCCACAAGGGAAGAAATTACTTCAATTGGGAATTTGTCTTATGTGAGCGCCTATGATTTTACGATGAGTACGTTTTTTTATAGTCAAGAATTGAGTTGGATAGATACGATGGATCCGGGATTTTTTACAGCTTGGGGTGTGAATAATCCTAACATTGCAGATGTGGAAGCGGGGCTGATTTCATTAGTCGAAGGCAGAGTTTTCACACAAGAAGAAATAGATACTGATGCACTGGTCATGATGATTCCAAGGCGTATTGCTTTAATGAATGATTTAAGCATCGGATCCACGATTGAAATTGCCAATATTGCCCATGACTATAGATGGCAAGGAGACTGGTCAGATCGATTTAATGAAGACTTTGTGTTGTCAAAACGATTATTAGAATTTAAAATCGTTGGTATTTTTGATCCTGTGGAGGAGGATAGGATTTATCCTATTCTGTTTTATATGCCTTTTGGTGTAGCAGAAAGCATGTTAATGTTTGAAAAAAACGCTATGATTGAAGCTGATGAAGAGACTTTCCGTTATTTGGGACAAGGAGGTGCTTTTAGAGAAGAACCTTTTTTGGATACGCTTTTTGTGCTTCATAGTCCGCGTGATTTAGAAGTGTTCGCTTACGCAGCGTCAGACTTGCTGCCTAGTGACTGGATAGTTGGTGGAATAGATGAAGCTGTCTTTTCACCGATTGTTAACTCAATGGATGTCGTTGTAGAAATTGCAAGTGCGATTCAGTTGACGGTGATCGTTGCTTCTATTTTCATTCTAACATTGGTTTTACTCTTGTTTTTACGAGATCGGCGTTATGAAATGGGTATTTATAGCGCTTTGGGAGACAAAAAGATAAAAATTATCTTTCAAATCTTGTTAGAAATTGGCATGATTACAATAAGTGGTCTTGTTGTCGCTATTTTTATGGGGCATCTCTTTTCACAGGTCATAACAAATCATTTGTTCGAACAGCAGCTTATTGAACAATTAGCAACGCACCATTTTACACCTGGAGAGACGCCATTAGAATTGACGCTTCATATTCCAACGGAACTCACAGTTGAACAATCGCTCGCACTTTCTGATGTATCTTTGAATGGTATTGTCATTTCAATCTTTGGATTGATTAGCCTGATGAGTGTGCTAATCTCCACTATTCTTCCTATTTGGTATGCATTAAAACTAGAACCAAAATCATTATTATTACAAAAGTAAGAAATGATGAATGATGTTTCATAAAATGAATAACGAACAAAAACCGCCTATACGTAGGCGGTTTCATCAGTTGTTAATCAATATCAACACGACTTCTTTCGATGTAGACAGGTGAAATACCAAATTCGTTTGGTATGTCAACTGCAATCCAGTAAGGGTTGCTGTCAAAGTCAATGATTGAAACCACGTCTCCACGATAGATGAAGCCTAGTCCATCTACATTAGGATGACGGAAGAATTCAACTAAGTTTGCATTAATCGTTCCATGGGTTGGTGAAGGCGATGTCGTTTCAGGCTCTGTTTCGGGTTCTGTCGCAGGTTCCATTTCAGGCTCTTCATCTGCATCTTGAGTCTCTTCTGAATCAACGTACTCATGTAAATCGGCTTCGTGTTGAGCGCCTTCTTGCGGTTCTTCTTCAACGATGGATTCAAGCAAGTCGTCTAAATCATCGAGTAATTCATTGACATTATCTATGTCTACTTCTGTCGGTGTGTAACCATTGGTCCCACTGGTCACAACTGCCATAACACCTGTATAGGTGATTAAAATCAGACCTAGCGTAGATAAAGCGGCAATGACATAAATTCCAATTCGTTCTTGCATCGGATATAAAGTTTGATCATTGAGCTGCTTTAAGACTGTCGCTTGGGATGTTTTCTCGTTTTTCTCATTTTCAATTGTTTCATCCTGTTTATTTTCATTACTCATGGCAATTAAGCCTCCTCGAAATATCTATTCTTTTTAAATTATACCACAAAACAACCTGAAAATTCAAATCACTTTGCGTTAAAAAGGTTAAAAATAAAACCTAACCAATTAATGAAATTTGGGATTTTACATTTTTTTGCTTCTCAACAGTTATGAGTAATTCATCCCTTGAAGGAGAAAATATGATTTTCTTATCCTTTTTTATGATGCTTTCAACTAGAATTTCTAACCAAGGATAGGGTAATGCTTCTTTTGATTCAATGATGATCATTTTAGATTTTAGTGTGCCTTTTTTGATCAGGGCTTTTTGCAAATGCCTTTTAAATAATTGAATGAGCACCAGATCTCCTTGATTTAAGCGATCAATGATTGTTCGAATCCATTCATTATCTTCATAAAGGATTTCAGTAGACTTCGGAATCAAATACTCGGAACAACGCCCACACAAAAGCAACGGTTTTAATGCAAAAAGCTGTTTTAACGTCTCAATTCTAATGCTGTTATCACATGCAATACAAGTCATGATAAAATGGTCTCCTTTTTTGTCATGATAAGCGCAGTGGTTTCTAATCACGTCTTCGTCGTGCGTCCAAGGCTTATACTTTAGTGGCGCTCGTCTTAGAAGCTGTTGCGTCCTTCAGCAGTCCCTGGTTTTTGGCTGATTTGTTCATGTTGATGATTTGCAGTTTAGCATCTTCCATGGCTTTCGTAACACCATGATGAAAGAAAATGATCTCCCCTGTTGGCCATTTTGGATTTCGACCGACACGACCACTTATTTGAACCAATGCACTTTCTTCGTAAATGTCGTGTTCAGCGGCAAAAATAGCCACGTCAATATTGGGAATGGTGACACCACGTTCTAAAATCATGGTGGTGATCAAAAACTGACCTTCTCCTTGCTTGAAGCGTGCCACTTTGTCAAGACGGTCGGGATCACTGGAATAAACGAAGTCGATGTTTAAGTTGAGGCGCTTTTTTAATGTTGCTTGAAATTTTAAGCCACAGTCAATGGTTGGTACAAAAAGGAGTGCACGACGCTCTTTTTGTATTTTCTTTTTGATCCAACTTTGAGCGACAAGGGGTAGTTTATTGTTTGAAACATGTCGATGAAAATTGGCACACCATTTATACTGAGGGATATCCAATGGAAAAAGGTGGAAGCGTGCTGGAATGATACATGCGTTTAAAATGCCTCTTTTTATTTTAGATTGGTCACTTCTAGAAGGGGTTGCAGATAAATAAATGGTAGCAGCATCCTTTTTGCATGCGCGTTTTGCGATTCGGACGAGCATGTCATCAAAGGTGTACGGAAAAGCATCCACTTCATCAATGATTAAGAAATCAAATGCTTGGTAAAAGCGAATCATTTGATGAACGGTTGTGACGACGATATCACCATAGTCTGCTTTTTCGTCACTATTTCCGTGTAAAGTGACGACTTTAGCGTTGGGGAAAGCTGTTTTGATTCGTGGTGCTAAGTCAATGACCACATCTGAACGCGGGATTGCCCAACAAACGCGTTTGCCATCAGTTAGTGCTTCAGAGATGGATTCAAACATCATTTCTGTTTTTCCCGCACCACAAACAGCCCAAACCATTCCCGTTTGTTGTTCTTTTAAGATCTCTTTGCTGAAATTTGATGCCCGTTCTTGCAAGAAAGAAAGTTGGAAGTCTTTGTTTAATTGCCCAACATTGGCTTCAATTTGATTCGTGGCGGGTATGCGATACAGTTTTACTTGGTTGGTGATGAGTCCAAAGCCGATACACTTTCGACAGTAAATGATTTTTTCGTTACGATAGGTGAACGTTGAAAAATAATGGTGTTCATCGTTTAGACATCTGTTGCAAGTACCTTCAGTAAGGCCTGGGATGGTTGTGATTGGTTGATCGGTGATGACTTGTTGTCGTTTGAGTTGTAAAAATTCTTTTTCTAAAAACTCTCTTCCGTAAATATCGATCATGTGCGAATGACCCTGTAAAGATGACTCACTGCTGTTTCAAATGTTGTCATGATTTCAACCTCCTCATTTACCCCCTCATCTATTATTTACGCAGAAAACGAAAAAAATCTTTTTAAAATGACAACATTTGTTTATTTGATAGACGTTTTCATCTAATTGGTTGCGTATTTCACGATAAAACAACCAAATATCTTTACTTGAGCTCATTCAATCAATCCGTGTTTAAACGTATAAATAACAGCCTGTGTTCGATCTGAAACTTGAAGTTTACTCAAGATGTTACTGACATGCGTTTTAACTGTTTTTAATGCAATAAACAGCTCATCAGCAATTTCTTGGTTTTGCTTACCTTGTGCCATGAGTAATAAAACTTCTAATTCACGTTCAGTCAAATCTTCATGTAAAGGGGTCTCTTTTCGCAGATGTGTCATCATCTTTTCTGCCACTTTTGGTTCAAGGATAGACTGTCCGTCACAAGTTGCTCGAATGGCTTCAGCAATACGACCAGCACTTGATGTTTTAAGCAAATAACTGGTGGCACCGGCTTCAATAACGGGATATAACTTTTCATCATCCAGGAAGCTGGTGACGACGATAATTTTAGCTTCGGGCCATTCTTTGATGATTTCACTTGTCGCTTCTGCTCCATCCATCACGTCCATCATTAAATCCATTAAAATAATATCTGGTCTCAACTTCAATGCCATTTCTGCTCCAATTTTACCATTGGGTGCTTCTCCGATGACTTCAATATCGGCTTGCGTTGATAAATAAGCAGAAACACCCATGCGAACCATCTCGTGATCATCAACCAATAAGACTTTGATTTGTTTCATTGCCATCACCTCTTGAGTGGAATTTTAATTTCAATTTGTGTACCTGTCCCTTTTAAACTCATGATTTTTAATGTGCCGCCAATTTCTTCAGCACGCTCTTTCATAGATTCAAGGCCGTATGAACCGACTTTTCGGTCATCTTTATTAAAACCAATGCCGTTATCAAAAATCCTCATCATGGCAAGTGGATCCGAGCGTTTCAAACTAATCTCTAATTTAGACGCTTTTGCATGGCGAAGTGTATTAGAAATGGCTTCTTGTAAAATTCGAAATAGATGATCTTCAACACCTCGTTCAAATGCCAAATCATCTAATTGCCAACGAACATCTAGATTTTGCTTCGCAGACAATTCAGTTAACAGTTCACGAATCCCAACGACCAATTGCTTTCCTTCTAATTGAATCGGTCGCAGATGTAATAACAAAGCCCGCATTTCACTTTGTGCTTGAACAGCCATGTGCTCAAGCTTCGCCATGTTGGCTTTAAGTGGTTCCTCATCAGGCATACCAGCATGAAGCGCAGCAGACATCATGGACATGGCAAACAATTGTTGGCTAACAGAATCATGAAGTTCTCTCGCCAATCGACCCCGTTCAACAGCAACGGCCGCTTCTTCAATATGTTGCTTTTCTTCAGCATATTCATTGGTTTTTCTTTGCATCATCAATGATTGCTCGGCTGTCTTTTCAGAAAGGTTGACAATGGACGTTTCTAAAGCTTTAAATTCCTTAAACATTCGATCAGTTGGCAAATGTGGCGTATTCCCGCGTTCGACTTCGGATAAGAAATGAGACATTTGATGAAGTGGCTTGTTGATGTAAAGGCTAATGGAAATACCAACTGTCGCGCCAATTGACAAACTAAGCCCGATTACCAGCAGAAATGTTTCGATCATCTCTTGGACCGGAACGAACGGATGGACACTTACTAAAAAAATAATAAAAGACAGTAATGCAACCGTGAAGCACATGAGCATTGAGTATTTCACATAAATCCATCTGAAACTTTTCATCGGTGCTTCACCTCGATATCTCCCACAAATAAACTAATCACAATCTTAATTTTTCTAGAAGTTTCTTGATAGTCAACACTTTGATATTTTTGAGTCACATTGAAGGCTGTTTTCCCATCTTCCAATAATGTTATTTTTCCACAAAGCAAAGACAGCTGAACAGATAGGCCGACATCAGAAGGGACATTCAGGTAAATATTTCCAACCATGCCGCGAATGAGTACAACGGTTTCACCTTGCGGGATGATCCTGTCAGAAAGGTCGATCTGAACATCGCCGAAGCCAGTCTGAAGGTTGATATCTTCAATGGCATAATCTTGTTCAAAATGGCGATATTCACCAACGAGTTTATTTTTGAAGTAAGGATCGACTTGGACATAGGGTCTCGTACCCATGGGGTTAGGTTGAATATTGACGTTAATGTTCGATTTGTGAGCGGAACTTCTAAAAAGTTGGTAGCTGTAATAAATCACGAGGGTCGCCACGAGCAATGAGAAAGAAAACGAAGTGAAAAGGGTAAAGAGGAGGAAGCTACTCCCAATAGCGATTAAAAAATATGCGGTGAAGGTATTTTTCTGTTTGAATTGTTGATAGCCAGTGATGATCAAAAAAATAGCTAATGCAAGCAAGAGGACACTGAAACGCCTGAGCAGGATATCAATGACGAATCCGACTGCAGCAATTGAAAGTAGGATACCCAGCGCTTCTGATTTGGTGTATTGACGTTTCAATAATTCTTTTATTTTATTCATCATCATCACCTGATTACTAAATGATAGGTAGCGCTAAACGCATTACTGTTGTTCAAGCCGTCCAGCGCCTAAGATATTCCGTTCAATGGTCGGATTTCCGGTGTAACGGACACGTCCGGCACCCGTTAAGTTGACGGTCAAATAATCTGAGACAGCAACATCAATATTTCCGGCACCGGTTAGCACGATGTCGGCTTGATTTGTCTGTAAATGGGTCGCTTCAATATTTCCGGCACCTGCGAGGGTCATGTTGACCTCGGTGGCATTTCCTGAAAGGGTCAGATCTCCAGCGCCAGCCAGATGAGCTTCAAATGAATCAACTGCTAGTGATAAAGTGATGTTGGCTGCACCGGCTGCATGGATCGAAAAATGTTGCGCGTTAATCGAATCCCAATCGCTGATATAAACAGCGCCTGAAGTACGAATCATCTCTAAATAAGGTGATGTGATATCAATGCGTGGTCTGTTTGCATGACCAATATTAAATGTCCGCATAGCATCAATGACTAGCGTCTCGCTTTGCACGGACACCTCTAAAAATTCAAACAAATTCTCTTGCATGCTGACTGTTACTGAAACCTCATCACTTTGACGCCAAGTGATGAGGTAATTACCACTGATATCAAGCGCATTAAAATTTTCCACATCAAAATCATGAGAAACAACCGCGCCGCTTCCACTTATATTCCCGAGATTAAAAAGCCTGACATTGCTAAAATCTGCGGTACAACCCACCAACAAAGCCATCATTCCTAGCACAACAGTGAACCCCAATAATCTTTTTTTATGCATGATTCAAAAGCCCCTTCCTTTTATACTGCTTATAGATAACTTATTATACCATAGATGGACGCGATAATAACAGGACTTGCGAAGGAATCTATCTAAGTCTTAAGTCTTAGCGCATTGTAAATAAAAAAATCAAATTCTCAATTGTCGATGCGAATGTATGAGTTTAAAGGCTGAATGGTCTATATTTGACTAAATATGTCGTATAAAGGTCAATAATTGATAATGGCATTTTTTAGATACGTTTACATTTTCAGGATTTACCGTAGGCGTACATAAGAGTCGTTCTATATGATAATTAAATCACAAATCTACTTCAATAAAGATGAAATTAGGACTTCATAGCATTTAAAAATTGATAAAAAAATCTTAAAATTGATAAAAAAAGAAAATGGGCGTCAGAGATGTTTTTTTAAAATTTTATGATATACTGATAGTAGCTAAAAAGGAGGGATTTTAGTTTTATGATTCAAATGAAACTAGTCGGAGTATTGGAAAAAATGTTTGACATTGGTGGCAATCACGATGTTAAGAAATCTCTTGAAATTCGAGAGGAGTTACTAGAATTTTTGAGAGGGGAAGAATTATTATTAGCACCGTTAGAAGATGAAAATGTCTTGTTAGCAAAAAATGCGATTCATTTTCTTGATGCCAATGAGACTTATGCACAAACATCGAATATGACCCAAGCGAGAACTCGTTTGCAACCATTTTTTAAACGTTTGTTGGCGTCAGATGATTGGAATTATTATGAATTAAAATTACTTGTTGGTTCAATATATCTTGCCTCAGATGCTGAGGAAGCACAGACATTAGCCATTAAAGGGTCGGAAAGAAGTGCAGATTTTAGAGTGACTAAAAATGTTGATGTTTTGGAAGGTGGACTTGCATGTAATCTGTGTGCCCGATTCTTATATGCCAAGTATTTTGAAATGGATACAGATGCTGCGTTCATTGCTGAAGAATTTGAAACGTGGTTTCATAAATTAAGAGAATTAGAAGAACGTCATTACGAGTTGGAGCTTCCACTACAAGTGACTGAAATCAGACATGCGATTTTAAAACAAGACGAGGTAGAACTTGCCAAGCTTATGGAGAAGTTCGAAGATGAATCTGATTATCTTGAAGATGTGATCAATTTGGTGATCAGTGAAGTTCGTTTTTATACAACATCAAAAGGCTACTTAGCATTAAAAGGAGGTGAGGAATAATGCTATATATCTATCAATTGATCCAAGGATCAGGTTGGGCGTTTTGGCCACCGGGTGCAGAAGGTTATGAAGGTTAACCTTTAAGATCAAAAGTGTTTCTTAATTAAAAGGATGAGGTTGGGCGTTTTGCTCAACCTGGTTCTACCAACTCATTTCCAATAAAAAAGCCATTTTTCTTCAAGTGGCTTTTTTATTTACCTTCATTTCCTTTTCGACTGGATGGAGGGTTGCATTTTTTCTTGCAAGGTGTTAGAATAAACCTAATTGAACCTTTCAATGCTCAACCATTCAAAATTGATATCAGAGGTGTTTATGTTGGAACAAAATCTTCAAAAAAAATACGGTCTATTAACAGCTATTTGCTTAGTCGTCGGTGCAGTGATTGGATCCGGCATCTTTTTCGTTAACGAAACGATTTTTGCACGTGTTGGCGGTCATTTAACAGAAGCGATTATTGCATGGCTCATTGGTGGTGCCATTATGTTTGTCATGATGTGGGTTTGGGGACAATTGGCGAGTGGCAAAGCAGGAATGGGTGGTTTACTGGAATATACAGATGATCTATTAGGAAAAACATATTCTTATTTCCTTGGTTGGTTTTTAGGAACGATTCTTTATCCTGCTTTTGTTGCTGTCCTTGCTTGGGTAACAGCGAGGTTTACGGCGACCCTTTTTGGCTGGGACATGGTCTTTACGAGCGGTCCTGTTTGGATGTTAGCAGGTGTTTATCTGGTCGGTATTTATGTGATGAATGTTATTTCTCCTAAGCTCGCTGGCTTTTTTCAAGTAAGTACAACCTTCATTAAAGTCATTCCTTTGATTTTAATGGGTATTGTGGGTTTGATTGTCGGCATCGTAAATGGTACGACAGCTGAGAATTTGACTTTTGTCGTTGCGGCAGAAAATGCTGTTTCTAATCCTTTATTTTATGCGATCTTATCAACTGTTTTTGCTTATGCAGGCAGTGAAGAAGTTTTGATGATGAGTAGTGAAATTAAAAACCGTGAGAAAAATTTGCCAAGAGCCATTGTCGTGGGTTCGATGGTGATTATTGCCATTTATGTTTTATATACAATCGGTGTTTTTGGTGCCATTGACGTGGAGACTTTAGCAACGGGTGGTGGTGTTACAGCTGCTTTTCAGCGTGTTTTTGGTGATGCATTTGGAAGTGTTTTGATGGTCTTTGTCATTATTTCGTGTCTAGGTGCCATGAACAGTGCCATGATGGCTGGAAGTCGTGCTTTTTATGCATTGGCTATTCGAGGTAAAGGACCGTCACCTGATTATGTCAAGCAAGTTGATGCGAAGACAGACATGCCACCAACAAGTGCTGCCATTTCTTTGCTGTTTTGTGGGATCATCTTCTTTATCGTCTTTGCTAATGCACAAGATATGAGTGGTTATCCTTATCTTTATCACAGACGATGGTTTGGAGACGTTAACTTTGCTGTTTCAAGCTTGGCACCTGTGACTTTAATGGGCTTGTATATACCTGTTTTCGTTGCCGTCATGGTTAAACAAAAAGAATGGCATGTTTTCAACCGTTTCATCATGCCTTTACTGTCAATTATCGGGGCGTTAGCGTTAATTTACATGGTATTTTATACCAATGCACTCGGGGCTTGGTGGTATTTAGCTTTCTTTAGCGTCATTATGGGTATCGCTGCTATTTTCTTAGTCGTTAACAAAAAAGAAACTTAAATATTAGGTGAAGAAAAGAAGAAGCGATTTTAATGAACATCTTTAAAATTTCAGAAAAAAATGCTATCAACCGAATAAGCTTGGTCGATAGCATTTTAATTGTTCGTTTAGAACAAAATCTTTTTTGGATTTAATCGGATCAAATAGATCACAGAGATTGTGGTAGAAAATAGGATGCTTCCAAACTGGACACTAAAAAACAAGGTTGTGCTCGCCCAGTTTAATGAGACATCGTAAGTATCAATGAGTTCTTCTATGGACATGGATTCGGGTGTAAAAAGAATGAGTTCAACAGGAAGCTGATTAGCAAATGGAGATGGATTTTCTTGCTCTTGTCGAATAAGTTCATGGGTTAGCATGTCTCTAGAGATGGTATGGGCTAAGTGATTGCCAATGAATAAGCCGATCATCATCGCGACCGTGGCAACAGCAGCTACTTCAACCAACAGTTGCCCAAGCATTTTCTGCTTTGTTTCTCCCAATGCCCGATAAATGCTTATTTCATGGCGTCTTCCATGTATGAGCAACGTAAATAGTAAAGTCAAGATGCTAACCGCTGTCCCAACGGCACCGATAACAATTAAATTTGCAAGCCACAGCATATGGTCCATTGAACTGATAAAAGGTGCAAACGCTGCACTCGTATCTTCAATGAACCAATTTTCTGGTAGAACTGCTTGTGCAGCTTGAACAAATTGCTGGGCATCTCGTGGATCAGATAAAAGAAACATCGGTTCAAGCATTAAAGGATGATCTTCCGTCATCCCATAGGCAGCATATAAATCAGGTTCATATTGTGTCAAATAATGAACCAATTCCATTTGTAAGCGGTGTGGGATGTAAATCCGGTTATAAAGTTCCACGCCAAAAAAGACGATGTCCATCATCTCTTGAGCGTAATAAAGGTAGATAAAATCACGTTGGATATCAAAAATGCCAACGACTTCAAGATCAATCAGTTGATTCGCTATTTTAAACGCATCCATGTGCCAATAGTTGGAACTAAATAACGTACCATTTGTCCATGAACCATACTCGGCGATGGCTTCATGATCAAATAAATTATTTTCCAAAGAAATGATCGCACCAACTTCTAATTGATTCACTTCTGCAAAATCCCGAGAGACTAGGGCAACATGTGCGCCTGTCTCAATTTCAATTTCTGTCATCAATCGACCTGAATCCAGCGCAATCAATCCAGCTTGAATGTCCGTTAAATAAGGATGATTAACCCCACCAACTTGGAATCGATTAACAGAACCACCGAGAGAAGTAACACCACCTAGATTGTAAGAAAGAATCATTTCTTCTTTTGTCATGCCTTCAGGAATGAAGGCATCATCGATGGAAGGAATGGCCCATTCTAGTGTTTCAGAAAATAAAAAGGTCCAACTTCTAAAATCGTATGCACGGACATAAGGCAACGCGCCGACTGCTGCAATCATTTCTAATGAAGGCGTTTTAGCCTGTGTGGCTCTCGCATCATGGGTTAACGTCGCAATGGCGGGTAACCTTTCCCTTAAATGCATTTCCATATGATGAATCGCAGTGCGAGTCGACATGCCCAATGATAAAAAGACACTTAAAACGACCACTAATAACAAAATAAGCGTATTTTTCACAGGACTTCTCATCATGCTTAAAAAAGCACGTTTTACAATCGTCATAGCGATCCTCCCTATATGAAAAGCTAGAAAATAAAAAGCAGCGTACTTTTTACTTCTAGCCTATTTTTAATGATCATCATTTAGATCATAAACGTCATTTTACAGCATTAACGTACAAATGTCAACAGATAAACACGAGATGTCAACATTTTTATTGCTTCTTCATATGCTCATGGTGAAAATTAAATTCATTTGATTTTCTTTGCTTGAGATAAAAAATGACAACGATAACGGATGCTATTAGTAAAAGACACATGATGATGATCACTTGTGGTGAAAAAATGGTCGTTTGATGTTGTCTGCTTCCTGCATCATGTATAACGACAAAAGATTGGGCATCATCTGTCAGTAAATGATGCTCATCTGCCATAAAATTTTGGATATTCGTCTGTTCATTTAATTCAAAAACAACATCCACTTCGATTCCTTCGCCACTTAAAATGTCTTCTAAGTACACATCAAAATCAGCTGGTAAAATCCCGTCACATATCGCTTTTTTTGAATTGATTTGTGCTTGATGAACGTTGTAAAAATGTAACTTTAAAGCCCAATTCGGGAAATAAAGCGTGTTGAGTGCTTCTTCGCGATCATCACTTATTTGTCTTGCACTTACAGCGTTAAAGGGTCTCGTTTCAGGAACATCAAACAAACCGATAATGACTGCATTGATCGTTATTGTATCAAGTGCGAAATCATTGTTGATAACATATTCAGGTTCAGTTTCATCCAAAAAACATGATGCTTGCACCTCTGAAAAAGTATAAAGTTGAATCTCATCGCCAATTGATAACGCATTTGTTTCTGCTAACAAAGACGAAAGCATCACCCCAATTGTGTCGGATTCATCAATCAGTTCATTTTCTAGAAATTGTCGACCCTCCACAATCTCAATACTTCCTGAACTCACATGAGGAAGGTTTTCCGTCGACACGCCAATGACACCGAATGTCTCAACGTCGAAGATAATATTTCCAAATGGTAGTTCATTCTCTACATAACGATCTAGTGTGGCACTCATAAGTAACGCTGAATAAGAATAATTTAACGTATAAATTTCTGGCAATTCTTGAAGGGTTCGTGCAATGTGGGGTCTAATAAATGGAATGTCTCGCCAATCATCAACCTCAAAGTTAAAGGCTGACTCACGAAGCCAACTTTCCGAATCAAAGTGTATCCTCATAAGCGGTCTAGCTGAGGATAACGAGATAAGCGTCATAACAGCAAAAATCGCACAAATAAGTAAGATTAGAGCCAGGATTTTTTTTATTTTCTTGTTTTCAGTCCTCATCCAATCTTCCCCCTCATTAAGAGATTTTTCACATTGAGTTTAAAGATAAAATAAGAAGCGATAGCCAATGAGGAAATAACTGTCCCGATTCCGATTAAGAAGAACATCAGAATCGTCCTTACGTTTAAAGAAACATCAAAAAAATCAACCAGTTCTTCAACTGTTAACTCACGTCCAATGCCTTGAAACTCTAGTTCACTAAATAGTTCATTCGTTCCTGTTCGCCAAATATCTTCTTGTGTGATGGCTGTCCTTATCATATGTTGATTCACTTCGTCGGCAATTAAATTCCCTATCCATACCGCAATGAGCATACCGACAGAACATATCACAACTGTTTCTATCATCAACTGCAAAAAAACATGTCGTTTCTTTTGTCCTAATGCGATATACACGCCCATTTCGTACCGACGCTCATGTATAAACAAAGACAACAATAAAACCAGTATGATTCCCATCGCAACAATACCACCCCTCATGGCATTTTGAACGATGCCTCTTATTTGACTTAATCCAGTTTCTAAAGGTGTTACAACTTGCTCCCAAGTGTCTATGCGATAAAATTCAGGCAGTAATGCATCAGCAGCAACACGAAACGATGCTAAATTCAAGCCATCATCGATGACAAAGAAAACAGTTGGTGTTAAAAGATCTTCTAGACTTCGACCTGTATCATTAAAAATTTCTCGATAAAGTAAAGCTGTCGGAAACTGTTCTCTCCATATGGATTCGATTTTCCAGTTGGGCATAAAAATCGTGTTATATACGACCTCTTGCATCAAAAACGCTTCCTGATGAGTTGCGATGGTGTAATCGACATCAACAATACCAATCACAACGAAATGATAGGGGACATTAATCCAGTTGTTATACGGATGATTAAAAGCATCTTCAAAGTAAAAGCCACCTTCTGGAATTTCAGCACCTTCAGGGAGTTGGAAATGATCGATGTATAATGTCATTAAACTTCCGACTGCTAAATGATTTAATTCTGCGAACGTTCGTGGGATGATGACAGGCGTTTGTTCGAATAATTCTATTTGGGGCTCCAGCTCGTTCGCGTCGAACAATCGACCATTTACCAAAGTAAACAACCCCTTTGTCAAGTGAATCGAATGCACATGAGACACACCTCTAGCTCTTAGCTGATTGAACTCGCCATTTAAATTGCCTGTTAGATTCTCATCTCGGATAAAATAATCCGATTCAATGTCAGGCCAAAAAGTATCATATCTCGTTAAAGCTCCCCAAATTAGCGATTCATCAACTTGTAAAACATACGGTAATGCGGCGATTTCATTTAACGTGACAGCGTCGACATAGCCGATATCTAATGCAGCATCACCAGCATTTAACACGGCTTCAATATCCACAGCAATCGTTGCAATCGAGGGAAGGTTTTGCCTTGCTTGTCTCGTCGTTTGCTCAATGGCTTGAGTTACGATTAAGGCAGCAGAAACAACAATACCGAGAAGAATGGTCAAAACAAGCAATAACAATGATTTGCTGCTATTTCTCAAAATATTGATTTGAGTACGCTTTAAAAGATTCATCATTTCTCACTCCTTGAAAAAAATTAGCACAGCATCCACCACCTGTGCTAATTTTTTTTAATTGCTAGTTCTGCCAATCGTCCTCATAGTGCTACCATCATTTCGATCCATTACCCATACTGAAAGGGCAGTCACACTTGATGATCCAACAGGTGTGTTTTGTGATCCTGTAATGGTGCCCGCTGAACCTCCAATGGTCTGTCCAACTTGGTGTGAATCAACACGTGCCCACAGACTTCCTACACTTGAGCGCGAGGCTTGGATTCTGCCACGATAGTTCCATGTCTGTCCACTTACGCTAACTTCTGGTGAAAGCACAGTACAACCTACGTGGCTGTTATTCTGAGTACACGTATTCGCCTCAACAACACTCGTTGGTAAGAAAAAGAGACTTCCAACGATTAAAGGTGTTACCAAAGAAGATAAAATTAGTTTTTTTGTTTCTTTCATGAGCCATTCCTCCATTTTTTAAAATTTTAAGTTGATGCGCTTCACTCAATCAATAGAACCACCTGTTCCTTCCTGCTTTACAGCATCTCCAAGATATGACCATAGTAAATAAGGAATGATGCCTATATCTTCCCATTTACTAAAAGTCCGGCGTTTTCATTTGTATGGTAGTATATCATAAGTGTGATGCATTGTCAATAGTTTTTAAAAAATTTAGAAAAAATCGCGCCTATCTACTAAGATTTCCATTTCACCCTCTCATGTGAGAAGATGTCTTCATAGCGGAATGAGCATACCGAAAGAACATATCACAACAATATCGTAGGTATTTTTAAATCACCTAGCAAGTCCGCTACGGCTTGAAAGTGAAAGTAAATGCAATTACAAGTTTTTTATTTTGCCTTTTTAAAGAAAACAACTTTACAAACCCGTATAAAAATGATAGAATAAGCATATAAATAAAAAAGTGACGTGCTACGAACACGCCACCCGAGCTACTTTCAACGTTAAGGTAGTTCATCTAGTTTTTAGATTTCCCACCTTTGTTGCGTTGTTCGTGCGTAAAGGTGGGTTTTTCCTTGCTCTTTTTGCCAAACATGCGTTTAGCAAGAACTTTTGCAGCTGCAGAAACAAATGCCCCTACAAATAATTGCACAAGTCCAAACAAATACTCTCCCATAGGGTTCACCTCCTTCCCCTTTAATAGGGAAATAGATGAACTTACCTTTACGTCCTTTGTAGCTCTAATTTAGAATTATAACACATATGGCGACAATTTGCACGATAATTTTTAAGATCAGAAGAAAAAACACGCCTATAGTGTGCTTTAAATAGCCCTCATACGTTTTATTATTTCTATCTGTTAGATAGATAACAAATTATTTAAGCGCTATCAAGACCAAGTCAAAAATTGGTAAAACAATGAAATGATCTTTTCAAAAAAGCGATGGTATTTTTTGAAAACAAAATAGCCCAATAGGGCACCTAATGTATTGAGTAATAAATCATCCACACAAACAAGTCGGTTAGACCATCTTGTTGTGAGATTGATCAGCAATTGTGTACTTTCAATAAACAGTGTCGTTAAAAACCCGATCAACAAAGCTTTTTTGAACGTTAATCCTTTTCTCGATAATAAGCCAACGAAAATAGACAGTGGGAATAATAAAATAAAGTTTCCAGAAACAAAGACAAATGTAAAACGCCAAATAACCAAAGGTGCAGATAATGTCCGCATAAGTGATCGAAGTGGTACAAAATTGATGTTAGCAATTTCCCACCATGTCGGCAACTTTCCTTGCATTATTTCTGTTATAAAATATACACGATCTGCTTCGTTGGGCCACATCGAAAAAGGTATGAAGACGAATCGAAAAACAAACAGCAAATAAAAGATAAAAAAGGCATTAATAATGACACGATGATCCAACCACCCTTCCCTTTTTCTTAATGTTAGAAAATAGTAAAGGATGAAAATGATCAGCCATACCCATAAATGAAATGTCCAATGTAAATCAATAGTAAAACGACCCATATGCTTACCTTATTTTAATTCCATGAAACCCTGATGCTACCTGAGTTGGTTGCAGTTCCGGCTGGAGTTCCAGTTGCGTGAGCACCATTGAATTGATCTATGATGATAAATTTTTTAGTTTCCCTTCTTGCAAGCGATAGACTTTATTACAAATCGCAGAAACTTCTTTATCATGTGTGACGATAATAAACTGGACTTTATCTTGCATCATTTTTTTAAAAACAGTCAAGACTTCATCTCGTGTTTGCTCGTCAAGTGAACCTGTCGGTTCATCTGCAACAATGAGTTTCGGTCGTTTCGCTAGTGCCCTAGCTATTCCAACCCGTTGCATTTCTCCACCTGAGAGTCGCTTCACTGGCATCTTTTCATAGCCAGATAAATTGACATAATCAAGCAGCTCAGAAATACGCTTTCTTTTCTCTACAGCGCTTAATTTTTGATGATGAATCGCTAAAACAATGTTTTCATAAACATTCCGATCGTCGAGCAAATCAAAGTGCTGTGTGATAATCCCGAGCTTTTCTTGCCGGAACTTAGCTCTTATTGCAGACTTTGCATGACTCATGTCCATCTCTTCAAACTGATAGTGTCCTGTAAATGCGGTGTCCAACCCGATTAGAATATTTAGTAACGTTGTTTTTCCAGATCCACTACGTCCTTCAATTACAATAGATTCATGCTTTTTGATCTCTAGTGTAAGATCGTTTAAAACACAGCGTTTGTGTTGTCCTACTTTGTATGTTCTTGTGATGTTTTTTAATGCTATCATTTGGAACGAACTCCTTTATACAATTGATGAATTTTAATAGTAGGGTATATGATTGAAACGAGAAGTAAAAATAGGCTATAGCTTAAAGCAGGCTGTAAAGAGAGATGATAAAAACTAAAAGAATCAAAAATCACAGCTTCCCAAAAGATGGGCCATCTGGATATGTCATAAGTAGAAAAGAAGGCACGTTGATAACTTGTATACATAATCCCGCTATAAAAAACAGAATAGTATAAAGCAATGAAAACAGTAAGACCGTTAAAAATTAAATTTTCTAGTAAAAGAGCTAACCATTGCTTAGATTTAGAAATACCTAATAAAGCATGCACCTGATAAACAGATTTTTGTCGATGATATTTAATCGTGGATAAAAATAAAATGATCAGCGCAATCAGTAAAATCGAATTGATCAACAATCGATGAATAACACCTGTGTGATGATGAATTAGATTAACCATTTCACCATGAAGAACAAATGTGTGATCCGTCATTGAAAATGAGTAAGGGATATTTAAATGCGCAGCTGCTGTATAAATGATATTATGCATCTGATTAACAGCTTCTGGTGTGTCATCAACAAAAATATAAGCAGATAGAGACTTATTATTGTAATAAATTGATTGAAACCTTCTCTCTTCTTCGTTTAGTGGATTTCCGAAAGAAATCAGTGGTTTAAGGATCGAATAGTCAAGATATGTACCTGTGACTTCATTAAACAATCGCTGGTTTTCAGCTAAAATACCAATGACTTCAAAGTCGAATTGAAAAGCAAGAAAATACATGGTTATTAAATCGCCAATTTCATAATAATTTGCATATTGGTAACCTAAGATGATAGGAATTCGACCAGAAAACAAACTAAAGTCTTCAGCTTGAAATGCACGACCATGCTTCATTTCCATCGAAGATAAGTTCCAAGCGGCATAATCGAGGCTTGCAGCTTTTATTTGATAAAAGTAGTTGCCCCGTCCATCTGCAAGTGGACCTGTAAGTCCCCATTCATAGCCAAAGTGAAAAGCTTCTCCACCTAAAAACTGACTTGCATCAATTTCAAGAAACATCCCAGTATGAGCGGATGCAACATAAAATTCATTACTTAAACGTAGATTGTAGTGAAATTCTTTCATCCTTTCCAAGCCGTCTGCTTGTAAAAAAATCGGTTCTTCATGCACTTCTGCTCCATAAAAAAAGCCACCGTGACCATCTGTTAAGTGAAATACTTGGACATTTTCAAAAAATTCGTTTCTCTCACTTATGTCATTTAATAATTGATCATGGTGACGAGAAAAACGCAATAAAGTAATTAAAAAGATAAGGCTAAAAAAAGTGAAGACAGCAATTAAAAGTTGAAGGACACCATTTTTTCGTAAGGAAAAATAAAGTAGTTTAATTATTTCCACTTGAAATCCCTCCAGCTATGTTGTTTATGAGGAAAATGACTGTATAGATTGTGCAAATCATGATCCAAATCATGAAATAAAGAAAAAAATTGTTCAAAATAATTTGATCTCCAACGATTAAATCAACTGTTTTAATGACGAATAAGCTAGAAAAAAAGAGGAATGTGAGTATAAGGATATGGCGGAGTCCAATCTTATATTTTTGCTTTCCTAACAAATAGTAAATATAATGATCACGTTTAAACAATTTAAAGTAGCTATAGGTCATCAGAATGATTAAAAAGAAAGAAATCAGGATAACATTGACTCGTATGAGTTGTCCAAAAATGTGATGATTGAAAATCAAATCTGGTTCTTGATACCCATCTGCTAAAAATCCACTAAAATTTTCGATGATTTGTCTGACGATCCCAGGTTGATCTGTGTCTATGACCCGACGAATAATAGGAAGGGAGGGCGTGTTTGAAACATGATTTAATAAAACGAGATTGTCTAGCGGAGAAGGGAAATCTGCTCCAATGATTCCAACGATGTCATACTTTAAATCATCTATGATAAAATAGCGGGATTCATTCATGTTGTCCCTTACATTTCTACCTACAACGGCTTGAAAGTCCGCTGTATGTTGATCAAAAAATTGACCTTCTGTTAATGGGGGTTTCCAATTATTTGTTTGATAAACTGTACGTACATTTCCGTCCTGGGTGTGCTCAAAAAAAAGACGACTACCGCTTGGTAGTAATTCAGAAATATCATAAATAGATGCAGCGGATTCATTTAACACGACATGCCAAGTACTGTAAAGATGATTGGATACCAACATTTGCATCTGCTCTGCTATTAAATATTGAAAATAAAAAAAAATAAAAAGCTTTAACATTAAAAATAAACTAAAAATAACAAATAATTTTTGCTTTCTTAGCATACTATCACACTCTGTTTTTAAATTTAAATAATGGCCTCATTTTTATAAAAATGAGTAAAAATAAGACCATTATTCATAATCTGAATCTTAAACCTATCTATTAATTAGCGCGGGCTGATGCTGTGAAAGTTCCATTTGTATGCTCGGTATAGGTAGGTGTTTGAACTGTTACAGAAGTATTCCCTGTTGCAAGGTGGGAGCTAATGGCTTCTCTACCATTACGATAAAGTCGAGCTCTAACAGTAATGTTATTTGCACCATTTAGAATACGTGTTCCTCTCGCTAGACGATATATCGGTAAACTGTTATTATGACCGACAATTGCTATTTGAGCCGTAAATCCATCAGGACCAGCGTTGAGCATTGTTGGAGATATGAGAGGCGATGCTTGAACGGCTAGTATATTACCACTTAATAAAAATACACAAGATAAACAAGACACTAATAAATATTTGCTTCTATTTTTCATACGATTCTATTCTCCTTTTTTCAACTAAACAAATTGTATAACTTGTCTAGCATTAAACTGTTTTCAACAATTAACTCTAATTTTAGGCTTAGATTCTATGTGATTTCTCTAGAAATAGTGTACGAAAGAAAACATCACAGAAGTATCCTTTAAAACCTCCTTCCAGTACCATCCAAGACTCGTCAGCCTATCCAAGTACGTATGTTCAATGCACTGATAAATAACATTATACCATATAAAGAATTAACATTCATTAGACAAAAATTAACATTTTCATGAAAAGGCACAAAAACATTTCTCATTTTTTGATAATGGTTGACCAGACATGATCATTTACAACACGTTTTACATAGAGAAACAAAGTAAAGTCACATGGGATATAAAAACGTTTTCTAATATTATTTTGCAGTAAAGCGTCATTGAAGTTAACTAAAGATCTTTTTTTCTGATTTGTAGACAACCAAATAAGACTAATGAAATAACAATACCTAAGTTTACCAGTATGCCTAATAAAATTCCGTCCTTCCCTAAGGAAATCATACTAACATACAATGACAATGCGAAAATCCTATGAACGCTCGTATAGACATACAAAATACTTCCAGTCATCATCATTAAAATGAAAACCATAATTGACTTCGCTTTATTTTCGAATACCAACAAAATAAATTGTCCAATCATAAACAGCGCATGTAAACCACTAATAAATACTAAGCACATTTTAACGAATAGAAAAGGGTTAATATCAAGCCAATCACTATAAAATACAACTGTATATTCACTAGGTGACAGATCCATTCCAAAAAAATAACGACCGATAAAAATAACAATTGTTCCGTATGCTAAAAATAGGATGACACTTAAAATAAACTGGGTGATACAAATTGAAAACCATAATTTTATACGCGTTTTTACCCTAGATAATAATAGCTCTGCAAAGTCTTCAATTACTTTTTTTGATAGGAACGAAACATACAAGAAAAAAATTGAAAGAACTGTCCATGTTAATATAAATGTGAATAGGGTAGGATTTTCTCTCGCTCCCAATGTAAAGAAAAGAAAGTCCAAAATAGTGCCATCTAGTTCATAAACTAAGAAATACTGTCTTAACCGCAATGCTTGCAGTAAGGTAATAAACAGGAGTACACTCAATAGTATCAGAATGAACTTTTTATTAAAAATAGATCTTATTTGCAAGAGGGGTAGCATTTTCATCATTCCTTTCCCAGTCCGATATCCATGTTCCTTATTTTTTTTGTCATCAGTATCGACAAAATTCCACTACCACCTATCATGTACATTAAAGAGAACAAGGTGGTGAAATAAGGGACATCTAATCCGAAGGGCATAAAATAATTGCGATGTCCAAATAGATATTGTGAAAATGGTAACCAAGCCAGTACACCATCGAAACCAATAACATAAAAAATATTATGCATAAATCCAAGTAAAACAATAATCCCGACTGAAACACCAGCATTTTTTAGATAAATTGATAAGGTGACAACAATCATTCCAATAAGAATAAGCCCTAATATAAAAAAGGATGCGACATATAGATATACCCAAACATGATGTCTTTGATTGGCTAGAAATAAATAGTGGTGATGATTAGTCGTGAATGAGATATGATAAAATGAGCCTGTTATTAATAAGACAGCTAAAAACAAAATTGTGAAAACAATAGCGAATAAAATAATCATCTTTATTTTCACAAAGACATACGACAGCCTGTTATCAAGTCTTGTAAAAAAAAATTGGTCTAAATTTTCATCCAAATCTGCGCTAATAATATCTGCAACCAAAATTGAAAATAGAACAGGAAGGATGAAATACATCATAAATTGAGCTGAGTTAAATGTCCCTACAATATAATCTGAGATTGTAAACAAATCATACGCTGTCAACAATTCTGACATAATTAGGAACCGATATACATTTTGCACACTAAATGCTGCTGTTACAAATAGCAAACATATAACAAGTAAAATTCTAATCCATTTACACTTTAAATATCTCAGTATTTCAAAATTTATCATTATTTTCACCGACTAGCACTTTATAATCAATTTTTAATTGATCAAAAAATATCTTGATATCTTCATCCACTTTAAATGGTATGACGATGGCTGGCTTTCCATCATATCGATCAGTTATTTTAACATTTTTTCTTAATTGAGAGACTCTTTCAACATCTTCTAGACTATTCAATACAATATGCCAATCTCTCATCCTTTCCTGCAAAATAATCCGCTTATCTTTTAATTTAAATACGCTATCGCACAGCTTATCAATTTCTTCCATGCTGTGGGAAACAAATATAAAGCTAGTTCCCTGTTTTTTTAATGTCGTAACAATTTCTTCAAATCGTTCTATTCCATCAAGATCCAATCCGTTAGTTGGTTCATCAAATAAAATGATATTGGGTTTCTCCATGATTGCTTGAGCAATCCCTAACCTTTGCCTCATACCAAGCGAGTAAGTAGCTACTTTCTTTTTATTTTTTGGATCCAGTCCGACTTGCTCCATTGCTTTGATAATATCTTCTTTTGTAATCTCATTTCGGATTTTTGATAAATAATTCAAGTTATCAAATCCAGTTAGCTCTTTTATAAATGTCGGTGCTTCTATGAGAATACCAATGTTTTCTGGTAAAATTCCTGATTTTCCTGCTTCTATTATTTTTCCATTGACGCTAACCTCTCCACTTGTAGGATAACTCAATCCTGAAGCTAAGCGTAGAACTGTTGTTTTTCCAGATCCATTTTCACCAATAATACCGACAACTTCTCCTCTTTTTACAGTGAATGAGATATCTTTAATAATTTCTTGTTTTTTAATTTTTTTTGTAACATTCCTAAATTCGATCCTATTTTCTTGCATAGTCTTTTAGCTCCTTAAATTAATAAAAGTTTTTCTTTTCTAAATGCATGCTTAAAGTAGTTTGCAACAACGACATATGCGCCTGCATTTAAAACCAACCAGTACATGGGTACAGCAAATATTGAAAATGTTAGCCATATATACCCACCGACCATATTTAAAGGTGCAAGGTTGTAAAACCATTTTCCATAAAAAGGTGTAATCAAAGGCATTGTCATCATCATTTCTGATAATCCAATAAAAATCAAGTAAGGTAGCAATATCGCACTGTATAAGCTTTTGAATAAGATGCTCAAACCAATTGTAAATGTACTAAAGAAGAATGCCATCAGTGAACTATTAAAAATAATTAATAAAATGTAAATAAGGGGAGCTGCATTTAATAACTCGACAGCGTAAATGATCATCCCTTGCTCAGCATTAACTATTGCAATTTGCGTGAAAAACAAACTAAAAAAGAATAATAGAAATTGACATAAAGCAACAAATATAAAACTAATCATTCCTGTAGAAAGAACTTCATTACGAATATATGATACTAAATTAGTTCGCATTAAACCATACGATAAAATGCTAGATCTCCTCGTTTTAATAAAAGAATCTCCAGTTGATAAGGTCACCAGCAAAGGAAGTAAGATAAACATAAAGCCTGAGCCACCACCCTGAATCAGAACAAAGTATTCAAAAAATGAAGTGTTAAATTCAAAGTATGGATTTGCCCAAGGATGCTCGCTATGAATAAACCAGTAATTTCCAATACCTACTGTTAAATAAATAATGATAATTAACCATGTAGATTTTTTAGAAATCAACTTTTTTAATTTCTGTTGTAATATTGCTTTCATTTAACTTCCTCCAATACTGTATTACTGTTTTCCATGAACCATACTTTTCTTGTCGTACATAGAAACAAAATTAATTCTTTTTATTTGCTTCTATGTACGACATTGCTATTTGCCCATAGTTTATATAATAGACAAATAGCAAATGTATGGTTATTGACTTTTTGATAAAAATTAGTTTTTCAAAGTAAGTTTTTTAATTTACTATATTTTAACTGTGTTTTATGGTCGCCAACTTAAATTTATTGTATTGGTACGCTGATTTATGATTGATGAGCGGAATGCTCCTCTTATCATAGAGCCACTAGCTGATGTATTATGTGACTGTGTAATATCTTGATTTGAATTATGTGTTTGATTCGATGATAAGTTCCGACCGTTGGTATTTTGTATATTGCTAACAACATTATATGTTGGACGATTAACTCGTGCTTGTTGTGTATTAGAAGTTGCTCTCCTATCCGTAGTAGTCCACCATCCATTACGTGGCACAGTGATCTCTGAAGAATGCCATCCTGCTCTTGTATCCCATGATGCTGCTACTGGAACAGCAGCCCCAGCCAAAGCTATCCCTAACAGTGCAACTACTATACCTTTTTTTACTTTTTTGTTTTTAACTTTCATATTATCTTCTCCTTTTTCAACTAAACAAATTGTATAACTTGTCTAGCATTAAACTGTTTTCAACAATTAACGCTGATTTTAAGCTTAGATTCTGTGTGATTCTCTAGAAATAATGTACGAAAGAAAACATCACAGAAGTATCCTTTAACCTCCTTCTCGTACCATCCAAGACTCGTCAGTCTATTCAAGTACGCATGTTCAATGCATCGATAAATAATATTATACCATATTATACCATAAAAAAAATCGACATTCATTATACAAAAATTCTCATTTTCAACATTTTCATGGAAAAAAGCATAAAAATATTTCTCATTTTTTCTCATTTTCATGAAAAGGCACAAAAACATTTCTCATTTTTTGACAAGATTGACCAGACATGATCATTTGCAACACGTTTTACATAGAGAATCAAAGTAAAGTCACATGGAATATAAAAACGTTTTCTGATATTATTTTGCAGAAAAGCGTTGTTTACTGTCATTATTTCTGTTAGAATGATTGACAATAATTACTAAAAGGAGTGTGGGAGATGTCTGAGCGTAAGAAAATTTTAATCATAGAAGATGACTTTAGCTTTGCAAAAGAGCTTGAAGACTGCTTAACGAAGGGTGGTTATCACGTTCTTCCCATTGTCGACAATGTTGAAGATGCACTTAATACGATAGATAAACTTCAACCTGATGGTATCGTTCTTGATATTCAACTGAAAGGTGAATTAGGTTTAGAGGTTTTAAAGTATCTAAAACCAGAACTGGACTCTGAAGGTGATCCTGTATTAATTGTTGTTACTTCTTATATTAGCAAAAGAGTGGTTGCATTTCTAAATACAAAAAAATGCTTTTACTTAGAGAAAGGTCATCGTTATAAGCATGAATTAGTTTTAGCTTATTTTAATGATATGATTGGAATCAAACAAGAAATGAATTGTTCTTTTGAAGAAAATAAAAGAGATCGTGACAAGTATTCTACTACTAAAGTATTGCTTCCCGACGGAGCGCTCAAGCAGATGATACATGAAAAGTTAAACATGTTTGGCTTTGACTCTAAAAAGAGGGCTTATGGTTATTTAGTAAATGCACTTTTTCATCTACTTAATGACATTAATCAACCAGAAGGTAAATCTTTAACGACTATTTTTAAAGAAGTTGCATTTGTTCAATATTCATCTATCTTTAATGGAATAAATAGGCTCATTACTACGACATTTAATAAGAATCCTGAGCTATTTTTTGAGCTTTACTACGGCACGCCAGTGCTAGAAACTCATCTTGAGAAGCCAATTGAAAAAATGATTCCAAGTGTTAAAGACTTTCTTTATCACATATCCAATGAAATTAAAATAGAATTTATTTCCTGTAGCTGACTTGAGTCACCTACTTTTTTTGTATTCAAAGTCGTGAAAAACGCTTTAATCTATTGATTGACGTTTACAAATTAGGAATTTACCTGTTTAAAAGTACAAAAGTTGTCTTTTTATTTCGAAAAAATGCTATAAATGTCATTTGGAAAGGATATAAAGGTGTTTTGCGTTAAATTGAAAACGAATCAAATTTTGAAAGGGTCGTTTGGCGGTATGAAACGTTCGTTTGACCGTTTTATGAAATTTTTGAAGAAATTTGTGGTATACTTTGTTTAGCTAGGAAAGGAGATCTGAAGGCTAGTGCAGCACAACATAAGTAACCACCGCTATTCATGCGTCTCATTTCCAACTACTGCGTCAACTCGTCCTTGCGTACCGATATTGGTACGAGTCGTCCTCGTTTCCTTGTATTTGAAAATGATACACGTCAATATGGGCTATTACTTACGTTTTGCTGCACTAGATAGATCGAAAGTTGTAAAAGTATATTTTCAATGAGAGATTTCTTAACGGATCAGCGCATCACATTTGCTTCATTTTACTCTAAACGTTATTATTCTTTTTTATAATTGCTTTCCTATCTTATATTGTCTATAATCATAGAGAAAAATAAATAATAGATATAAATGGTATAAAAAAGAAGTGCCTCATAAGCGATTCAAGTTCCTTTGAGGGCTTTTTTTGTTAACTGTTTTAGAGTATCCCCTTTAAATTTTTGATGAAAAATGATTGAAAATGATCTAAAATGGTGGAAATTTAAATAAAATGTGATAAAATAGTTGTTATAGATTTAAATTCTGTCATAAGAATTTGAAAAATTTATCAGGAGGATAAAAAGTAATGCAAACTATTTTATTTTTAGAAGATGACAAAGTGATTAACAAAGAAATATCGGTGGGATTAAAAGCGGGGTTAGGAGAAGGCATACGCATATTGTCAGCTTATACCATTGAAGAAGCATGCGAAATGAAAACGACCAATCAAATTGATTTATACATTTTAGACATTGAGCTTCCAGATGGGAGTGGGATTGATTTTGCCCGTGAAGTTCGTGAAAAAGATGAAGATGTTCCAATCATGGTCGCATCTTCTCATACAACAGAAAAGCTACATATGAAGTTAAACAATGAATTGGATTTATTTTTAGTGTTGAAAAAACCGTTTAAAGCGAAGGATATTTTGCCAAGGATTCACTCTAATCTGAAGAAATCGAAAAGGAGAAAAGAGCCTGTTTTGGTTCTTAGAGATGGAAAAGAGCGTTATCGGATTCCTATTTTTACAGTTGTTAAAGTTGAAACGGTTAAACGAGCTAAGCGAATTAAGCTGACATGTTACAATAAAGAAACGGAGGATACGTCCATACAAGAATTCCCGATGCAATCAATGGAAGATTTCATGAAGTTACTTCCAGAGTTTCAAGGCTTGATTAGGGTTCATCAAAGTACGGCTGTGAATCCTGATTATGTGATTCATTATGATGGCGCAGTGAATGAACTCCATTTAAAGTATGTTAAACAAGTATCGTCGATCGGAACAACTTATCGTGAATCGGTTGGCTTGTTGTTTGGACGGATGAAATAGGAGTGTTAAAAGATGATCGAGAACCATGCTTGGTTGGGTATCTTATTCGTTACCAATGTAATTGACTATATCATTATGTATTTAATGGGTCATAATTTAGGTGGTGATCATAAGTTAGAGAAGAAATGGAGACATCATATTTTCATTCTACTATTTTCAGGTATATTTAGTATTATCAATTATCATGTAGGAAACGACGCGTTAATAGTACGTATGCTTGCAATTGTCATCTCACTTCTGGTTATTAAGATTGCAACAAGACGCAAGTTATTTGATGTTTTTATTATCCATGTAGCCATATTTTTAACTTTATTTACTGTTCAATCATTGACTGGCTGGCTTTTTGGGGTGTGGGAGATGAATGATGAGCTTACACTATTAGTTATGCAATTTATCATCTTTTTTGTCTTTTCCTTATTATGTTGGAAAGTTTCCCTTTATGAGTTTTTTTCAATGATTAAACAGCGGTTGATTTTAATCATTGGACTTATCTGTCTGTACATTATTGTATATGCCCTGCTAATCATGTTTCAATTTAATATGAATAACGTTTTTGATCAGGTGTTCTTATTTGTGACATTAATCATCCTGATTTTGTCTGCTTTTTTTAGTGTTGTCATGATGGCTCAAAAAAAAATTGATCAAACATCTGATCGTTATCATGATTTGGTCAATAAGTTTGCTGGTCTTTATTTAGCCATTGAAGCAGATGATGAACATGAAAAAATTAAGGCTTTATCTCGTGAACTGAAACAATATATTACCGGAAGAGCTGACGTTATAGAGGTTTCAGATAGTTATGAAGAAAACTTTGGGAAAGTATTAGAAGAAAAACTGGTGATCAGTGAAAGGAGCAATCAACTTAACTTAGATATTGGTTATTATGAGCATCATGAGATTGTCAGCTTAGGAAGCGTTGTTTATATGTTGGGAAGCTTATTTGATAATGCGTTAGAACATGGCTTAGACGGACCTATTTTCGTCTATTTGAATGTATGTAAAAATCACTTTGAACTCTCGGTTAAAAATGCTTGTCAAAAAATGTCTGATCGAAAGTTAGATAGACTTTTTAAAAAAGGGTTTAGCACGAAAGAGCAAGTGGGGTGTGGTCAAGGACTCTACAAGTTAAAACGTGAAGTCGAAGCTTATCGTGATCAAAGATTTAAAGCACAGCTCAAGGCAGATCATTACTATGATGTTGAGTATAAGCTTTATTATCTTGATATGACAATCAAAATTTTATCTAAATGAGAAAGATACCTAACTGTATGTTAGGTATCTTTTTTATTTTTGGTATTTAGCTGGTAGTTCAGGCTCTCCGAAAGCAAAGCTTGCAGTATGGCTATTTATAATTGTAAAAGGGGCAATTGCAAGGAAAAAAGCTGCGAGTTTGTGTACATAAAATTTCTTTTTGTTCATGATAGAAAACTCCTTTTTTTTAGTTTCCCCCCTGTATGTAAAACTATACCAGATTTTAACTTAACTTACAAGTGTTATTTTGTTTTTTTTCTCATTTCTTTATAAAAAAATTTATAAATTTCTTAATCTAAATAAATTATCTAATTTTCTATACTTTTTCTCTTTTTTAGCGTACTTGTTATGAACAGAAGTTTTTTAAGTTCTACCGGGTGTTTTTATTCCAAGCGGTTCCGAATAATTCTCCACCACCAGAAAATAGGCGAAGGACTTCCGTTTTTTCTAGGATCGATTGCATGTCTTTGGAGAAAGAGCTTTGTTTATCTAGTACAATAAAGACTTGCTTTTGGGTCTGGGTATAAAGGCGTAAAATCGCCTCCAATGTGCGGTCTTCAATTTGTTTTAAAAGGACTGAATCATGAACGAGTAACGGTAAGCTAGTTAAAGCCAATACAACGAGATCAAATAGAATCAGTCCTTTATACTCGGAACCTGTCCCGCGGTCATTAGGCGTGGAAAACGTATAGCGATTAGCGTCTCTAATGGTAAGATGAGGTGCCGTTTTACTGTTGCTCATGTGTTTATTTAAGCTGTTCATAACTGCATTGATATCTGTCTCGGTCTGAGAAATGATTTCTAAAGTGAGTTCATCTAAAAGTTGTTTTAACAGTTTTGTTTCTCGTTTCAAAGTTTCTAATGTGTCGTAGCTTTTATTGGCTGCTTGCAATTGGGTTCGTTCTTTTTGCTTTTGGTAGTGTTTAGTCAAGACGACCTGGGTGAGATGAGGGGCATTTCCAATTTCAGTGATTTTCAGTTCTAATTGGGCAATGCGTTCGGCAGACAAGTTAATCATGCTTTGCAAGCTGGCGGTTTTTTCTTTAAACTCATTTTTCAAGATCTGACCCATTTTATGATGGAAACGTTCAATATCTTCAAGCTTCCGCATGTCAATGCCTGGGAAAAAGGATTGCAATTTATCGTAATCTTTTTGAAAGGCATTTTGTTTATGAGGCCTGTTTTCCATGGTGTTCAACTCATTGATCAGATTGATATAGTGTCTTTTTTCAACTTTTAACTGTTGTTGCAGTTCTAATGTACTTTCTGTTTGGAGTGTTTCAAGTTGGGAGAATCCATGTGTACTTTCTTTGATTAAGCGCTTGATCTCTGCTTCTAGTTCAAGGATGCGTTTTTCATTTTTCGTGTATTGAATTTTATTACTGACGGAAGGCAAGTAATGATACCTTTGTGCACTTTTGAATGTTTTTTCTTTTAGTACTGCTTCTGCTGTTACTTCTTTTTGTCTTTTAACTGCTTCATAGCGATCAAATAGTTTCAATAAGGCATCGATCCCCATCTGTTGTGGCTCTCGTATGGCTTGTTGAAGGGGGTATTTAGGATCTAATGTTTCACGACCATAGATGCGAAAGAAACGACCAATGGCATTTCTCAATGTGAGATCTGGTAAATCTAAATTGAACTTTTGGCTTAAAAATGTTGTATAGGTGTCTTTTGATATTTTCTTTTCAACTTGATAGTTGGCATTACAAACATGAATGATTGAAAAGTTATCGGTGGAACGTGAAAAGTAATGCATGCCATCTTCAAATTCAAAAGAAAATTCAATGTGATGAGGGCCGATATGTGCTTGAACGTCAATGGATTTCCTCACATAATCGTCGCCGCCAAAAACAAAATCTAGAATCATCAGGAAAGTAGACTTTCCAATTGAATTAGAAGCGTATTCGTCACCAAGAATGGTATTAAGACCGGCTTTAAAAACGATGGGTGGTCGAATTTGATCGTTTTCAATAAACTTGTCGCACTGGATGGTTTTCAACATGGTAGAGCACCTCCTCATCAATGAAGTCAATTTTATTGAGGGCATAAAGACAAGTTAAAATGTTTGTAAATTCGGAAGTATTGTCTATGTGGCGTTTCACTTTTTTGTATAAAGTAGCTGGTGTCATGTTTTCTTTTTGTAATTTTTCAAGCACAATCGGAAATTTAGCAATGACGCTCTGTTTATAAGGGGTCACTTTATCTGGGAATTTCATAAAACACCTCACAATTTTGGACAAAAAAAGCAACAATAATTTCGCAAGCACGGCGGTTTTGATGTGGCATTTTTGTCTTTGTTAACATCCACTCCGTTAGGTGATTTTTGATTTCAATTTGATCGGAAAAGTCTTTTTCGATTTGATAAAAGGTGGCCTGGATTTCAGAAGCGATGAGATTGAAATTGCCGATTTGAGAAAAAGTGTGTTCGATAAATCGATAGTATTTTAAAACATCTCCTGTTAAATCATCAATGAGCATCACATGTTTCGGGTGAATTTTCTTTTTAATTTCAAGGGCTTCTAAGGACAAAAAAGGGGGCAACTGGTTTACATAAGTGATTTTTGCTAATGCATGAATCACTTCTTTAATTTCATCTTCTAATGCCATCCCATTCAATGTTTGTTGTAAACGATAGCTTTTTGTGTAGGTGTCTTTGATCTTTAGTAATGAGGCATATTCTTCAAGGGTTGTATCAATTTGATAGGATTCGGCACAATCGATACAAAGGGCGATTTTGTTTTCACTGGCTGTTAAATCCTCGATAGGTTGCTTCACTTCTTGAAATGCGTGTGTTTTTTCGGGGGTTAAATCAAGGGGGAAGATATGGACGATTTTGTACTTTTCAATCGTTTTTTCTTTGACTTTTTTGACCAGTGGATCAGCACAAAGTGGACATTTATTGTTAACTTCATAAATGAGGGGGAATTCATCTACACTTGTAAGTGCGTCGTTCTTTTTCGTTTTTCTAGGCTTATTGATTTTATTAGGTCGATTAATCGCATATAAATAGCTTTTGGTGAGAAATTGACTAAGCGCGCCTTCGTGATAAAGTGATGTTAATTCTTCACGCTTTTTAGGGGAAACAGAAGGATCTTGCGCTAATGAACGAAGGATTTCTGTACAAATGTCGTCTGTTAAGTTTGGATTGAGGTCAGTCAAGACTTCACTTTCAAAGTATTCAATTGCTGCTTCCATGACTTCGGGTCTAGCGGAGGCTTTTTTTATTTTGTGATGGACGTCAATTTTTTGATTGACTAGATTTGAAATTGTTTCTGCAGGGATGTCGACTTCTACGTCAATGGCGATGGCATCTAACAAAAGTCTACCTGCAGCTTCTTGTTTATTATGTTCGACTAAGCCACTTTGGATGATGGGAATGAATGTTGAAATATTGTATTTAGCCATAGAGTCACCCTCTTTCTGATACGCCTTCGTTTTTGACTGTGAATGAGTATCTGTTGAAAACGCCAAAAACAGTCCAAAAACACGCCAAAAGCACAACAATTACTTTTCGCTTTTATTTTGTTATGATATAGCGGTCGATGAGGCATTGAGATTTTTAACTATATGATGATTATTATAACAGTTATCGTAAAAAAATAAAGCTTTTTAATGAATTTTTCAACAAAAAAAAGTCTTATTTCGATACAACGAACACGTTTATTCTTAAAAAATAAAATACTGTATGCTGTCAAGATGTAAAAAATCTAAAAAAGAAGGAGCAAGATGATGTTGTGAGTTTACCTGGTTTCTCCATTTACTGGCTGATCAAAACCGACCAATCCATTTTTAAACTTAATGTGAAGCAGTGAAAGAGAAGTTGCATGGGTTTTTCTTTTACTGCTTTTTAATGGGATTTTAGTGGGATGATGACGTTTCAGTGTTTTTAGAGGAGAAAGCCATGCTTGTACTTCTATTGCATCATTTTATTCCAAACTGTCGATCGCCACCGCCTGCAAGTTGGATTTTCAAAAGTTTAGAAAATTCTAACTTGCAGAAGGAGGTTTGAAAGTATGTCTTCATACCTTTCACCTATTATCTTTGATGTGATTTCCTTTCTGCAAGTTTTGTAGAAAGGTGATCAAAGATGAATCAGATAAAAATGAAACAATGGTTAAAAGAACGTGACATAACCTGTGAGGAAAGCTTTGCGGATGCTTTGTATCGGTTAGCGGTTGAACATAAGCGCAAGCATAATTGCACATTGGATGAGATTTGGAAAGAGTTAGGGATTTCTCGGCAAAATGTGTATTATTGGCGTAAACACTCTAATAGTATGATGACTCAGGTAATTAAAAAGCACTGTGTTATTGAACATACAGCAGAATTATTTGGATTAACTGCACTAGAAACAGAACAGCTTGCCAATAAAGCTGGTCTTGCAAGATTAACAGAATACTTTCAAGATGAGAATAATGAATTATTTTCTAAAATATTTAATGAAAAATTAGCTACTTGGAAAGGTAAACAGCGTATTTTGTACGAACATGTAGGCATGCATAAAGCGACATTTTATCGAATAAAGCAAGGTGAGAACTTACGAAAAGAGGTGATTCTTGCTTTATTTATAACAATGGATTTGAGTTTATCAGAAATTCAACAGTGTTTGCGAGCAGCTGGATATTGTTTAAGTTTTTCGTTACCGGTTGATCTTTTAATTTGTTACTTGTTAGATCATGATTTAAAAGAGATGTCGGGTTTTGAACGTTTGCATATAATTAATGACTTGCTTTACGAACTGGATCAACCTTTGTTAGAAACAATACAAGTTAAAGAATTACCTTAAAAAATTAAGAGTCAAAAATCACTTCACCTTTTTAAGCAAGCCATGTGCTAAACTGTTATCAAAAAACAAGCAATCAAAATCGAGTGGTGGGAGTTCATGCGAGATCAAACGGATTTTACGTAGCCATTGCACCTGTAGTTCGCGATTTACGACTTAACTTGTGGTAAATCAACATCATAATGAAAAATCAAGAAAAAATGTAATTTTAATTTTTCTTGATTTTTTTGGTAGAAATTTAAAATCATTTAATTTAACGGAATTGAAAATTCGTCTCTTAAATAATTAATATCGTCTGAATCACCTATTCTTACCTGCCTACTGTATCTAAAGTAACCATTGCTTGGATTTTCTAAGGTAGGCACAGAAGACTTAAAGTGTCTAATTTCATTTGGAGAAACCATAACACCTTCGTCTTCAAAATCAAACCAGAGATATGCAGGGATAAGAACCCACTCATTATCGACTTTTTGTTCTAGAATTGGGTGAGATAAATGAACATCATTAGCATGGTTGTTTTCTATCGTTTCGACAATATACTCACCATCAAAAATTACTTCTATTGAAACCAAATCATAAATTGCATCGTCATGTATCTGTTCAGAGCATGAGCTGAAAAGTATAGCAAACAGCAAAGCAGTGAAAAATAGTGAAAATTTCTTTAACATTTAAATCATTCCTTATAATATATAATAAAGTCATAAATCAATTGAAAATTCGACGACTAAATCATGATAATCCCTGATTTGTAATGGGTATAAATCGGGAGAAATTCGACGTCTCAAACGAAATAAAAATTTGTATTTGTAAAATGTAAAATTGTATGCGACCTTTTTAAGCAAGTCATGTGCTAAAATGTTATCAGAAAGCAAGCAATCGACTCGCTTTCACATATCGATATGATTGGCTCTGATCAAGCTAACCTTACAATTGAATAGATAGCATCAAGATTTAAGTGAACTTTTCAAACGAGTCCCGTAGATGGGAAAAAAATTGAAGGAAAGAAACTTGAATCGAAAAATAAGTCTAGATGACACAAGCGTAACGCACTTACGACAAGTCGTTTTATCGACTGTTAGACATGAAACAACAGTTGAAATATCAATCAAACGCAAGCTCAATTAAATGAGCGCGTAAAGGAGAAATTTATGATGTCAAATACACCATTAAGAGGTGCAAACCGCATTATGTTAATGCGCCCATATTCACTACGCCATGAAGCAACAGCAGGACGCATGGCATTCCAAACCAGCCATGAAAAATCAATGACGAGAGATGCAGAAGCTACGATTACAAAAGATGGAAACATCAATTCACTAGCAGATTTGGTTGTCGAGTATTCGTTAACCACATTGATGGCGAGTCATGATGCAGTTCGTGAGAAGATGTATGAAGCATTTTTAGATGGCGAATTAATTGAACTGTGGGACATCGACAAAACAGAGCCAACAATGACAGGTGGAGATCAATTCCCAGCGACTTACTTCCAAGGCTATTTAACTGAATGGAGTGAATCAGCTGGAGCAGAAGACAGTGTTGAAATTTCATTATCTGTTGCCATAAATGGCGCTGGTGTGCGTGGGAATGCCACATTAACAGAAGACCAAGCAACTGTTGTTCAATACCAATTTTCAGATACAACAAAAACGGGATAGGTGCTTGCTTATGCACGATAAGTAAACATCGTCATGGCACCTTAACTTACATTAAACGCATGAAAAAGGTGGTCTAGCCACGCATAGAAAAGGTCTAGTGCCACCTTTATTCAATTAAAAATTAAACTCAGAGGAGAAAAAACAATGAACTTAACAATTAACAACAAAGATTATGACTTATATTTTGGATTAGATTTTATTAACTACTTAGATAAAAAGTATTATGTTGAACAAAATGGCTTTAAACTCGGACAAGGATTAACCTATGTTGTGGCTCAAATTGAACTCGGGAATCCATTGATTCTTGTTGATCTGATCATGGCGGGTACGTTAACTGGCACAAAAGTAAAAGAAGAAGAGGTTAAGAAATACCTTGAAACAGAAGCAGATATTGAGGCACTGATGACCGATTTTTTGTCACAATTAGAGAAGTCACCGATTACCCGTTTCAACATGAAGAAACTGGGACAATTAAGCAAGAAGACATAACTTCCGGTCCTGTAAGCCTGCAAATCATAGATGATCTCAAGGTAGAAATGATGCGTTATTGTCAAATTTACGACCCTGTCACATTAGGAAGGGTGACATTAAAGCAATACTTTCTGATGATGAAGGCAGTTCAATTACAACTGGTTGATAAACAACGAGATTTACATATTCAGGCATGGTTAAATATGCAAGTGAAAGCAACAAAACAGCGGGGCAAGAAGACGGTTCCTTATTTTAAAACGTTTAATGACTTTTTTAAAGATCCCCATGATGGCAAGATGAAGCCAACGCAACATCAACCAGCAATGAAGCCATACGGTGATTTGAAAAAGATGATGTTAAAAGCAAATACGAGTCTGGGTAGTGAGTCATAAGAACTGGCTACCTTAGACGATTTGTTTAGCGTTTCTCCCTAACATGAAAAGGTAGAGCAAGGCTTCTATGTTTTCATGTTAAGGTGACACTCGAGGATACCGGTTAATCAAGTATCAACTTAACAACAGAAAAAGCTTAAGCGTTTAAAGAATC
>WRKJ01000101.1 GCA_009778135.1 Defluviitaleaceae bacterium | reverse complement strand
TTAAGTTGCTTTTGTCTACATATATTTCTGAATTAAGACTTTGTTGGAACTTCCTATTTCCTGGATTGACATACATTCCCATATCCATCACCTACCTCACTTCTCAAACACTCAGACCGCTATAACATGCCGTGTTTTTAAGCACGACAAACCCATTGCCACTTTTATTCCCCCCCTTAACATCGTTTAGGTTGAATCACAACTTTTAACGATTTTCCACCTTAACAACAGTAAAAACAGTATCATTATCTATATATTATACCACCAATTGTTAACCTTGTCAGCTTTTTGCAGTCATTTTTTCATTTTTCGGTAAGCCAGAAAAAACAGACTGTATGTAAAAAGCATTGAGATCCAAATTTCCCAATGCTTACCTTATTTCTTTGTCGTTACAAATCTAACTTTAGATTAATCTCGACCAAATAAATCTCTTGTATATAGCTTTTTTTACATTTTCTGTACGATTGGTCACAATCACATCACTTTTCTTGCAATTTAGCCATCGTGTTTTGATACCATTTAGGAATAGTTTGCTGTAAGTCATCATAAATCATCATGCAATATTCGAGATAATCCACTCTACTTTGTTTTATTTTTTCATCTTTTGCAACGTATGTACAACTTTCAATTCTCTGAATAACAGTATACAACGCCAATAAATCCCAAAACGCTTGTGGTGGATTCTCATTACACGATAGATTGAAATAACCATGTACACAGCCGGTAGAAAAATAAGACGTAAAATTTTCATTTCGTCTATCGTACTTCGGTACAATATAACGGAAATCATACCACGGATCTCCAAATGTAAAGTTGTTGAAATCAATAATCTTCATACCCGCTTCTGACATGATAAAATTATGTGCACCAAAATCATTATGCAAAAATGTTTGCGGACGGTGCTCTAATAAATGTTTATGCTTTTCAAAAAATTCAGTCACTAATCCTAGTTTAGGAAATGCAACTGCCTTTTTTTCAACCCTCAAAAGAAATCTATCATATCTTTCATTATACCTTAAAACCCATGAATCCTTCTTTTTATTTAATCCAACACGATGAATGTTCTTCAAATGTTGACCCATTTCTAAACCAACTTCATACATCTCATCTTCCGATAATTTTTCGATTACCTTGCTAAAGGTTTTCCCTTTAATCCAAGCAGTTTTAACATATCCTTTTCCGTCACATTCACCTATTTTAATCGGCTTTGCAATAGGAATCCCTTCCTTAAAAAGCTTCTTCATGAATTGAAATTCTCTTTCCTTTTGCGCCATCTGCTCAAGATCAAAAATTCTCAAAAAGAATTCTTCTCTCATATGGTACTTTTCATCTCGTGAAACACCTGTGTGTATTTGCTTAACTTTATGAGCTGACTCTAATATCTTCATTTTTCGAAACCTCATACCTCCTGCTAACAAAAGTCATTTTTCTTCTAAAAAACTGAAAAGTATTCAGGGTTATTCACCAGTATTTACTATCTTTCCATACGCATCAACCACAATTTCACGAAACTCTTTCTTCACTTCTTGATTGGGAATTTTAACCCGAGTTGCACCAGAAAGAAAAACCTTTGTTACCGTTAAATAGCCTGAATTAATCAATAAGCCCCACAATGTCTGTGGTGTCGCTAATTCTACGAATGAGGCTTCTAAATTAGAAGATATTCGGACTTCTTTGTCTCGAATAAGACGTTCAAAATTTTCATGAAACCCTTTATCAGCTTTAGGAATGGCTTCTTTAATCAGCCCATTCGTTGAAGTGTTCACCCAATAAGGTTCAAGCTTTTTCTTTAGCATATAAGTCAAAATAGACCATGGATTATAAATCCCTATGCCACCCATTACATAGCCATCATAGTATCGTTTAACGTCATCAGTCAAAACAAGTTCAGCTTGTTCCAATGCTTCTTTTGTTTCAACCTCCGTTAAGCCAAAATAAGGCGCATACATCTCATCTAACACTGTATACACGACAAAGTTGTTCAACTTAGAAAAGATGCTTTCCTTTGCCACTCGTTGTATGCCTGTTAATACATTCTGTCCCAAGTATCCATTGCCTTTTAACGCTTCTCCTAGAAAATCAGCGTAAATTCGTTTTGAAAATTCTTCTCTAAAATTTTCATCATGGGCATTAATCAATGGTTGGTCATATTCATCAATGAGTAGAATAGGATGTTGATCATAAAACGTACTCACGGCTTGAATAAGCGTCGTTAAACTTCTTTTGAATATATGTGTGTCCACTTGGCTAATTTTTCTTTCATTTTTGGGACGTGCTTTCAATACTTGTTTAAGTGCACTGTACGTTTCATAAAAAGCAAAATAAGCCAGACGTTCACTATCCACTTTATCCTTAAACTCAGTCGCAAACCGATCATATTCTTTGATCATCTGGCTGGCTAAGCTATCTTTTAAATCATCCATGTTCGCACCTGAACAGTTTTTGAAAGTTAAGTAGATAACCGGCTTCGTGTTGATAAGACGAGCATATTCAGTCTCCATAATCGCAAGTCCTTCAAAGATCTCTTTACTATCTTTATTAAGATCAAAAAACTCTCTCAACATGGTCATGTTTAATGTTTTCCCAAAGCGCCTAGGACGGGTAATGAGTGCAACTTTATCGTCATACTGAATAAAATCCCGAATCATTAATGTCTTATCAACGTAATACTTATTTTTCTCTCGTAGTTCTCTAAAATCGTCAATTCCTGTTGGTAATGTTAGCATCCATTGTCACCCCCTTCTGTTCAAAAGTCATTTTTAACGCTCAATCTCTTCCAAATAAGTCACGTGTGTATAATTTGGCTTTGACATCTTCTAAAGCATCTTCAACGCGATTGGTCACAATGACATCACTTATTTGCTTAAAGACTTCAAAATCTTTAATGACTTTAGAATGAAAAAATTCCGTTTCTTTAAGAGAGGGTTCATAAATAACAACTTCAATCCCTTTTGCTTTGATACGTTTCATCACACCTTGAATGGATGAATATCTAAAATTATCACTATTTGCTTTCATGGTCAATCGATAAATCCCAACGACTTTAGGTCTTCGATCAATGATCTGATTGGCAATAAAGTCTTTTCTTGTCGTATTAGCGTCAACAATCGCTGAAATAATATTCTCTGGCACGTCCGTATAATTCGCTTTTAATTGCTTCGTATCTTTTGGTAAGCAATACCCACCATAGCCAAATGACGGGTTATTATAGTGGGTACCAATTCTTGGATCTAATCCGACACCTTCAATAATTTGCTTGGCATTCAACCCTTTTAATTCAGCGTAAGTATCTAATTCATTAAAGTACGAGACGCGTAATGCCAAGTATGTATTGGAAAAAAGCTTAATGGCTTCCGCTTCAGTTCCATTGGTTAACAAAACAGGAATGTCATTTTTATGTGCGCCTTTTTCTAACAAATCAGCAATTTCTTGACCACGCTCTGATACTTCACCAACGACAATACGAGATGGATACAAGTTGTCATATAAAGCTTTTCCTTCGCGTAAAAATTCAGGTGAAAAAACAATATTATCTGTATCAAACTCTTTTTTGATTCTTTCTATATAACCAACTGGAATCGTTGATTTAATGATAAAAGTAGCATCTGGTTTAATGGCTAAAGCCTGTCTAATCACAGTTTCAATGGTCTTTGTATTGAATTTGTTCACTTTCTCATCATAGTCAGTCGGCGTTGCAATAAACAGATAATCGCCATGATGAACAGCTTGTTCAAAGTCAGTTGTATAAGCAACTGTTGCTTTTTTATTTTCTAAAAAATCAATGATCTCCACATCTTCTAATGGTGATTTTCCTGATTTTAACATGTTGATTTTCTCGCTTACAATATCGTAAGCCATCACATCTTCATGCTGTCCCAATAAGAGCGCATTTGCCAGCCCTACATAACCCAATCCAAATACCGAAACTTTACTCATTTAACTGCCTCCAACTTATATCCTTTATCCTTTTAATTTATATCTAGTGCAGCAAAACATAAGTAATAGCCCATATTGGCGTGTATCATTTTCAAATGCAAGGATAGGAGGACGACTCGTACCAATGTCGGTACGTTAGGACGAGTTGACGCAGTAGTTGGAAATGAGACGCATGAATAGGGGTGGTTATTTATGTTGTGCTGCACTAGTTGCATTTCTCACAACTTCTAATGATTCCTATTATACTGTATTTACGTTGATAATACAACGATTTAAGCTACTTTATTTTCTTGTGGAACATTCCCCATTTCAGGATTTAAATGCAAAGCTTTACATTCTAACGCCTCGTAAATATCGGAAGCATCCAAATTAGAATATCATCATTTTTCAAGGATAGATATGTCTTATCTTATGGATCAAAAGAAAATGGGGAGTATCTTAAGTTTTTGGTTAGGGACATCAATTATCAGTCATTGAGTCTCTATAGTTTTAAAAATTGATTTCCGCGCTTTTAACCAGAAAAATGTTGACAAAAGGGGGAGGATATGATATTATAGTAAGCGTTAAGCATTGAAACGAAATAAAAATTCAAGAAATTAATATCCTCATGACAGCTTACAGAGCAGAGAATATACATTGATGCATGGAAGGACTTTGATTTTTAAATGACATTACGTGATATATGAAACAAAATAAAATTACTGGAGGGATTTACAAATGAAAAAGAAACAAAATTACTTTTTACTGGGATTATCGGCATTTTTACTTGGTGGTACTTTAATTTTTAGTACTCCTGCTGAGGTGAAGGCAAATGTAACTTGTCTTAGTGGTGGTCATTGTTGGAGTTCAATCGTAAATGAACAACAAAGCAATCAATGGGGAGTGCGTGGCAGAGTAACAGGAATCGCAACTGGTAACCTTCGTGCGACAGCTACCATCCGACTTGGAAATAGAACGAGTACGACTGGAAGCAACACAGGTAATGGTACTGTAATGGCAACTTCAGGTTGGTTGCTTGATTTAAATAACACAAGTGACATTCAAGTAAGTGGTTCGGTGACGAGGTAACCCTCATTTAATAGTTAGAAATATGAAGGTGCTTGCTTCAAAAGAGGCCGGCGCTTTCTTTATTTTAAGGAATGAAACGAGAGGATGTGAGTGTTGAATGTGTTGGGTATTCAATAGTAGTGTATGAATTTTTTGAAAAGAGCAATGACAAGTGGTTTGAGGCAATCGGGAAAAACAACTATTTTGTTCATATTGATACTGCTTTTAGTAACAGTCATTTCAAGTGCTGTTGCTATGAATGGTTCTATTAACGCAACAGTAGTCAATTTACACAGGCGTTTTCGACCCATTGTTTCAATTGATTTGGACTGGGATGTTTGGGATGCATACAGGAATAATTTTGATTCAGACGAATTTTTATTTTTACCACCACTAACTGTGGATCATGTAAATGCCATAGGTTCACTAGAAGAGATTCATTTTTATGATTATGTTGTTCACACATGGGGATGGAGTTTTGGACTAACACCCTTTCATGTCTACCCTCAGATGTTTCCTACACCAGAAGGAATTCCAGAATTTTTTCGATTACGCGGGACATCGCAAACAGAGCTAATACAAATAGAACAAGGCGCAATTGATTTGATTGCAGGTCGACAGTTTTTTGCAGAAGAATTGACATATCAACCTAATTCGGTGCAATCTGTTGCCATGATTTCAGAGGCATTTGCCAATGAGAATGACCTTACTTTAGGGTCCATGTTTTCTTTGTATCAATTTGTCAGATTTCCAGATGAAGAGGGGAACACAGGGGGAAATGTAACGCCAGAATTTTTTAGTGATGAAAATGTGTATGCACGAATTGACATCGCATTTGAAGTGATTGGTTTGTTTGATGTTCCGTATGATCGGGAAAATCCAGAATTTGCTTCATGGGTTTGGGAGGATGAATTAAATGCTATCTATGTTCCCAATTGGGTTTTTGATAGTTTTAATGATAGAAGACGAGAAGCAGAACAATCAGTTTGGGAAGCTGTTGGTCGAGAAGCACCCCAATGGTTTTTAGAAGAACAAGAAATGTTAAATCAGATGGAACAACATGTGAATGCTATTTTTGTTTTGGAAAATCCAGAAAATTTAGATAAATTTAAAGAAGCTATTACGCCATTGCTACCACATGAAGCTTATTATATTGTCGATTTATTTAATGAATTTGATGATATTGCTACTGCAATGGGAACCCTTCAAGATATTGCCAATTGGGTTTTATATGGCTCAATTGGAATGAGTATACTAATCTTAAGTTTAGTGATTACATTATTTTTGCATGAACGTCGCCGTGAGATAGGCATTTATCTCTCATTAGGAGAAAAGAAAGGGAAAATTATTTCCCAAATACTAGCAGAAGTAGTTGTGATTGCGATTGCAGGAATTACGATAGCTCTTTTTACAGGGAATCAAATTGCAGGGATTGCTTCACAAAGACTGCTAGAAAATGAGCTACTAGAGTTGACCAGCGATAGAGATGTTCAGAATTCTAATGGAACTAGCATCTTTAACCAAATTGGATTCCCACCAAGAGCAAATTTGTCACCAGAAGAAATGATGGAAGCATTCGATGTTTCTCTTAATATAGAAGCAGTTGTGCTATTTTATGTAACTGGTTTAGGGACGGTAATGACATCAACGCTGATTCCTGTTATTTATGTTATAAGGCTAAAACCGAAGGAGCTGTTGTTGTAATCATTCATTTTTAAGAAAGTGAGGAAAATCAAATGAATTTCATTCAACGTGCAAGAGCTAGTGTCATTAGAAACCCTGGAAAAGGAGCTATTTTACTAGGACTTATTTTATTATTGGCTTCGCTTATCGCTGGTGCGATTATTATTAGACAAGCAATTAATCACACCATACTTCAAGCACAACGTAGTGTATTACCGATTGTTACGACTAGTAGGGATTTAGAATTGCTTTGGCTATTTGATGAACAGCCGGTCTTAGAACTTATTACAGAAGACATTGTTGAGAAGATTGGCGAACTCCCCTATGTGAATCATTTTGATTATTCATTATTGGTGGATCCACTTACACGTTTAGATGTCTATGTTCCAGAGTTAAAAAATGGTGACACAGATGGAATTGATGGAAATCTGGATGGTGAATATAATTTTTTCTGGTTAAGTGGGGTTTCACATCCTGAAGTGATTCATATTGAAGAAGGTCTCTTCGAGCTTATTGAGGGACGTGTTTTTACAGCGGCAGAGATGAATCCACCCAGTGATCGTAGTGTTCCAACGCCTATTTTGATGCCAAGAGTCATTGCACAGTTAAACGGCTTGTCTATTGGAAGTGTCTTCAATTTATATTATGAGCATTTTATGCTACCAGAAGATGCAGTAGTTCCAGAAGGGGGATTCTTTATTGATTCAAGTGAAGTTTGGGATCACCCTTACAGTAATTGGGAGTCTGTTTCATATGAATTTGAAATCATTGGTCTCCTTGATTTGGATTATCACTTGGCAATCAACGAAGAAAATTTCCACATGCAATTTGTGGTTTTCAATACTGTTTTTGCGCCTAATTGGAAGTTGGATGAAATGATACGGGAACAATTTGAAGCTCGTATTGAATGGCAAAACATTTTTAATTTAGAAGGAGGAAGAACATTAGAAGAAATGTTGACACCTACAGTGTTTTGGGTGCTTGAAGATTCTTTATATTTAGAAGATTTTATTGTTGAAGCTGAACCACTCTTACCTGACTTTTATAAGATTGATGCTTGGACACAAGTTTTTACTCCCTTACATGGTGCAATGGAAAATATGCAATCGTTAGCAGATCAAATTCTGTGGTTTGGTGTAGGTGCTATATTGATCGTATTAAGTTTGTTAATTTTACTGTATTTTCGTGATCGTCGTCATGAAATGGGAATTTATTTGGCATTAGGAGAAAAGAAAATCAAAATCATTTTTCAATTATTAGCGGAGGTGATGACAGTTTCATTGGTTAGCCTGACGGTTGCTATTTTTATTGGAAATATTGTTTCCTCACACGTATCTCAAGGGATGTTGAGACAAGGACTAATTCAAGAAAGCATTTGGACAACAGGATCGACTTCCGTAGGTGAGTGGCAACAGTTCAGTAGCCTTGAATTTAGAGGTATGGGACGAGAGGTGACACTTGATGAATTAATTGAGATTTTTGAAGTTTCCCTTGAAAGAGAAACCATTGTGATCTTCTATGCTGTTGGACTTGTCACAATTATTTTGTCAACCCTATTTCCCATAAGCTATGTATTGAAGCTGAATGCTAAAGAAATACTTATGCAAGGGAAGATAGGCTAGGGAAGTGATAAATCGTAAGCGAGAAAAAACAGACTGTGTAAAAAAATCCCATCAGAAGTGGTAGAATGATGTGACCCCCGAAAGTTGGACCTGAAAAGGTTCAACGAAAGGGAGGTCATTTTCGTATGGAAAAATCGGAGCTATGATTATCTCACAAATCACAGTCATCTCGACAAATCAGTCAGTAATTTATTCCATTTTTTCCCCATAATATCACTTGAATATTTCCGCGCCTTTTCACGCGCATTGATTGAATAATCAGCTAAGCGTTCTTTAGAGCTAATCATGCGACTCATCGCTGAAGCTAAAGCTTCTATGTTGCCTTCTTCTACCAATAGTCCGTCTTTTTCATGGTCGATAATCTCACTCGGCCCAATACATGAAAAACTAACGACAGGTAGCCCGACTTCCATCGCTTCCACAATGGTCAAACCGAATGCCTCACTTCGAGAACTTAACACGTACAAAGAGGCTTGACTCATTTCATATTGAACATCTTTCGAAATCGGTTGAATCGAAACTTGTTCTTCCAAATTTTTAGCTTTAACCATTTCTCTCAGTCTTCCTTCTTCAAATCCTCTACCGAAAAGTTTCAGACGCCATGTTGGAAAATGAGGGGCAATGGTTTCAAAAGCTTCTATTAATAGATCATAGCCTTTTTCATACTCAAACCGACCCGCTGAAATAATCGTTTGATGAGTTAAATCAGTTTGCGCATAAGAGCCTTGTGTAACATTGGCTATTCTTGCTATTTTCACGTCTCCCGATAAAAAACGCCGGTATCGTTGCTCTTCTTTTTCGGTAAGACAAACGACAGCGTCTAATCCACTGTAGGTTGCTTTAATTTTTTCTTGTAAACGAACATCATGTACGGAAAAATCTTTATGCTCTTGCCCAATTTTAATCACATTTTTGCCGACATATTTAATCTGTGCCATGTTAAAAGAAGGGATGGTTGTAATGACAACACCTTCTGTTATTTTTTTCATTTTTTGGATAAGCATCCAGTCAACAAATAAATTAAAATGCTTGTAGAGATCTTCTGTTGGATCAACGAGACGACTAGGGAAGTAAGAAACAAGCTTTCTAAAACATTTTTTTAAGAAAGAGCCACCTTGCCTTGCATCTAAGAGCCAAGATAGTTTAACATTATAATCAATATCGAATAGAGAATTATCATGTGTTCTTCTCATGGAAATAATTTCAACTGTGTGTCCTTGAGTCACTAAATAGTTAGCAGTGTTAACAGTGGCTCTTACTGTTCCACCCATTCCATATATACTGTATACGAAAAATATGATTTTCACCTAGTGCTCACCTCCCACATTCGGAAATAGATTTTTAAGCAGTTCCTTAGAAATAGTCGAATATCGAATCCTGTTTTTAATATAGGCGTTATTGGAATGAATCAACAATGCGTAAAACCGATCGTCACTGATGATCACGGTTCTGCTCTTCGACAAAGTCAAAAACTTATGAATCGCACTATTCATATATTTTCCACTTCTTGCGTGTAAAAGATACTTCGCTTGATCTAATGGGTGCTTAGAATGACGTTTGAAAATAAATCTGACATTGAGTCCTGGTGGATAATCTTCTGCCCATGTGCCATCTAGCACGACGAATTCAACAAGATAACCTTTTGTCAACAACTTTCGAGCCAGTTCCAGTAGTTTAAGCTGATCTATATTCCCACAATCTAGAATCGTAACTAAATGTTGCTGAATAAACAAGAAATGGCGATAAAAATCATCAATATGTTGCCCGCGTTTAATTCGTTCTAACCCTTGGTGAAGTTTCAAAGGTGCTGTAAAAAAAGCATTCAATTCATCGTTCCTATTAATCACTTTATCTATCAATGAGGTTACATTTTTACAATTAAGGTGAGCAAATGCTTCTCTCACATGACAGTAAGTATCTCGATTGTCCAAATACCGATCTTGATCAAATTGATAAATCAAGACTGGCTTTTTAAGAAACGTAAAATCAAACCCTAATGAGGAATAGTCAGTAATCAGCATTGAACTATTCGCCACTTCTTCCATGACATCAATTTGATTTCCATCAACAATCATTAGTTTCCTATGATGAAGAACATCTGAAACTTTTCTAACCACGGATTCCGGAATAAATGCATGTAAACAAATTTTGAAATAGCTATCTGATTTTTCCAAATGATTTAGCAACTGCTCACTTTGTACGACTTTTTTTATGTTGTCAATTAAAAAATTCATTTCTTCTTCATTTTCCAGATATTCTCGCCAAGTGATAAACCATAAAATTTGTTTTTTCTCAACGACCCGCTCATTGAGTTCGATTAATTTTTTATAACGAGGATGTGCTTCTGATAAATGAATTTGATAAGGTTCAAATCCTTGTTCTGCGATGAGTTTAGGTGCTATGTCCGGATTATAGACCAAAAATCTAAACATATTATTCCAATACGATTTGCCCGTATAACCAATTTTCTTAATACCCAATGTGCCATGTTGCAAATAAATAACAGGTTTTTTTATGCGTCTCACAAAACGAAAATAATGCTCAGGAATCACATCTTTATAACTAGATGTAACAAAAAGCATATCTGCTTGTTTATAGACAAGTGTATGCTTTTGACTATTCTTAAAAATGACTTTTTCTTGTAATTCAGAAGACAATGTTTTAAAAATAAGCTGATTTCTTGCATTTTGGGTAACAACAAAATAGCATTGTACTTCTAGCCCTTTGTTCACAACATGTTGCCAAAAATAAAATGAATTATTATTCATCGTTTTCCCTTCATTTTCACCAAAAAGCCAGATAAAATGCTTCATTTCAAACACCTTTAACTCTCATGAATTTTTAGACAAAGTCTGAAAACCTTGCCCTAAATTTTAAATGTAAATGAGCACCCACTAAACCAACAAGTAAAGTAAAAGCCCAGAAAAAGATCGTTTGATCTCCTCTTTCCCAAAAATTTTCTTGATACAACAATGCACTTCGAAAACCACTTACGATATAATGAAACGGATTTAATCTGAGCACAGCACCCAGACGTCCTCTCATATCTTCAACCGGAAACATAATACCTGAAGTAAAAAAAATCAAACGCATGACCGTGCTCAGAATAAACTGGAAATCTGTAATCAATATACTGATTGTAGATGTCAAAAATCCAATGAGTAGAACAAGTAAAATCATGGCAATAAAGTAGTAGATCACTTGAAACCAATGAACCGTTGGCAAAATACCTGAAAAAAGTGCAATAAGAATACCAATTAACATCTTAATAAAAAATGCATTTAATTTCCCCACTGTAAAAATGGTTGGTAAAATACTGATTGGAAACTTCATTTTCGAAACCAAATTTAACTTCTTTTTAATGCTTTGGCTCCCACCTTGTACACAGCTGTTCATAAAGAGCCAAGAAGCTTGTCCAACTGTCAAGAACGCCAGAAACGGAACACCGTTAACAGGTGCACCACTTCTCAAACCAATACCAAATATAACGTAAAACACCAAAGTCTGAAGAATTGGATTCAAGATTTCCCATAATCGACCTAAATAATGTCCTTGATAAGAAGCTTTTCTCTCATATTTAGCAATCCGAAAAATAACCGTCAAATGTTCCAGTTGCTCTTTTAAAATGAGCCAAATTTTATCCATAATGTGACACCTTTCTCCACAAATTCGACCACACATTTAAAACCTAATGCGACAAGCCAGACCAGTAATTGAGGACAATCTGGACTTGCCTGAACATAATAAAGAACATCAGAAGTAATAAACTAATACTCAAAATGATGACGGCGTGGCTCATTCGATCGACGATTTCTTCACCATAAAAAAGCTTTTTTAGTTGTTCCTTTTTTGATTGGGGTCCGATCTCTGACAATACTTTTTCATAATAATGATCCGCATTGAATGTGATTCGTTCGCCCCTTTTTTGTGTTGTAATTTGATTCCTGTGAACTTCTTCTAAATTTTCATACCATTCGATATGGTCATAATAAGCTGCTAACACTTCATCAGTTTCTCCGAATTGCTTCAGTTCTCCCAAGTCAATCCAAGCAGTTTTTTCACATAACCGCTTAATATCACCGCTACGATGACTCACAATAACAAATGTCTTTCCTTGTTTTTTAAACTCAGTAATTTTGTCTTCACATTTCTTTTTAAAGGTCGCATCCCCTACTGACAACCCTTCATCCACAATCATAATGTCTAGATTCATATGAATCATAATCGCAAAGCCCAATCTGGCCTTCATCCCACTGGAATAGCTTTTAAGCGGCTGATCAATTTGACTTCCTAATTCAGAAAATAAAACAATGTCATCAAGCATCGCTTCAATTTCTGACATTTTATATCCTAGCATGAGTAGTTTAAGCCTAATATTTTCGGTCCCCGTCAGTGCGCGGTTCAAACCAGAAGAGATGCTAATAATTGAAACTTCTCCATTAATTTTCACTTGCCCAGTCGTCGGTTGGATAACGCCCGCAATAATGTTAGATAAAGTTGATTTACCCGAACCATTGACACCTACTATTCCTAATGATTCACCCGCATTCACTTGAAGCGTAATGCCTTTCAACGCCCAAAATTTAGTACTTTCTTCCTTTTTAAAAGCTAAAAACTCTTTTAACTTTGCTGATTTTCTATCGAATAGTTCAAATCGCTTCGTTACATAGGAAAGTTCTATCTTAACAGTCGATTCAGTATTTTTACTTGCAGTCAGACTTTTGACACGTTTAGTTGCACGATCTGAATGGTTCTTTTTATCGGACATCTTGATTAAATCATTTTTATGACGAGGAGGTTTTTCCAACTTCATGCGATTAAATGCGTCATTTTTATGAGGCATCCAGGTCGCTTCGTCTTCACCTTCTATCACCATGATTTCTCGATAACTCGTCCCTAAAATACTCATGTCATCATTATTAAAAGGAATCACTCGCAACCACGTATTTTTAGGTACTTTCAACATACATGTAATGCGATACCATTGGTTCAAGTCAGTGATGCCAAGTGGCTTGATCCGTTTTGCTTCAATGCCATCATTAGTCAAACTATAATCCCATTTAGCATTGTCCTTATTTGCTTTCACGTCAGGGTTAGCAAATGTTCGAAAACACATGATTTTCTTATTAGGTACAAAAATGCCATCTTGCTTAAAATCAAATGCGATGGTATAAGTTTTGTTGGCTTCCATAAAAATAGCAGCGCTTGGTTGAGAGATGGTTGAAGCTAATCCTCTACCCAGTGGAAAATGTAAAATATGACTTTCAGGTTTATCAGCTTCTGGCTCGCAAAGGATACGATTTCTGTTAAATTCTTTTAACCAATCACGCTCTCCTAAATTCCAAGTCGAATTTGGGAGTAAATTCGCTTTTTTTTGTTCTGTGATGGGTTTCTTAAAGCTATTTTCCGAATCAGTTGGCTCGTTTGCTTGTACCTCTTCTACTGGCTTAATTGTAACAGCCAAGACTTTTGGCTTTCGAGGGTTGCGCTTTTTATCCCGCTCTTTTTTATCTTCAAGCGTTTTGCTTTTTTCTAAATTTAAAGGTGGTTGCGTCTTTGACGCTCCAGACGTCTCTTTCAAATCAATCTTTTGTTCCGTGCGTCTCTTTTTAGTCTTATTTTTTCTTTGCTTATTTTGATTCGTTTTTTCTTTCTCAAGCGAAGCCACTGCTTGATGATCCATTTCATGACCATTTGTTTCTTTAACTTCTGGTTGAATGGCTTCAATTGGTTCAGCTTCATTTTTGTTTTGAGTTGAAGGATGCTTCAAGTCGCTTCGTTTAGCATCGTCTCCTTCATGTCGTATCTCAATAGCTTCAGCCTTATTTTCAACTTGCTCTACTTCAAGAAGCACTTCTTGCGCTAGATGATCTGCCGTGGTGACTGCTTCTTTATTGGTTATTTTTTCAAGTGCCGCTTTCTTCTGATTTTCTTTCTTAATCCGTAATCGTTCAGCTTGTTTGGCTTTTTTAGATTTTTTTTGCGGCTTCCCGCTTCTCGTTTTAGATAAATCTCTGTTTGTTTGCGAACCGCTGATGCGCTTGTTTGCGTTGTTTTTGCCGATATACGCTTGTTCATCATTAGAAGCCTTTAGATTGCCTCGCTTTTTCTGTGTGCTTCCCATTTAAATTAACACCTACTTCTGGGATTAAAGCCATGGGGGCATCATCCACTTTTATCTGCATTGTTCAGCGTGCCCCGTTTAATGATCGTTCATTTATCCTCAATTTAACTTCAAGTATACCAGTTTTTTCACGGACTGTCCAGTGTGTTACCTTATTAATCACAAAATTAAAGTGCTTAGTAAGATTAAAAATGATTCCTCAATTTTCTTGGCTTAACATCAAGCTTTTTAAGCTTTTCACAGGGTCGAATAAACAATTTCACCATTTACAACAGTCATGACCGTTTCACCGCTAACTTCATAACCATTAAAGGGTGTATTTTTACCTTTTGATAAGCATTTTTCAACATCTATTTGATAAGTGCTATCCAAATCGAATACTGCAATATCAGCAGGTGCTCCCACTTCAAGTCTCCCATACGGCAAGTTAAAAATTTTAGCTGGTATGGTCGTCATTCTGTCAACTAAAAATTTTAATGACCAATTCCCATTTTTGACAAAGTGGGTATACATCAAAGGAAAAGCAGTTTCTAACCCTACAATACCAAAAGGTGCCTCATCAATCGGCCATGCCTTTTCTTCTGCAGTATGTGGGGCATGGTCTGTTGCAATGATGTCAATGGTGCCATCAAGAATCCCTTCTAAACAAGCCAGTCTGTCCGCTTCGTCTCTTAATGGCGGATTCATTTTAAAATTAGCAATTTCCTCAGTGACAATATCTTTATCTGCCAGCAATAAATGATGAGGAGAAACCTCCGCTGTTATGTTGATTCCTTCCGCTTTAGCCCAACGGATGATTGAGACACTCTCTTTTGTACTGACATGACAAACATGATATTGCGCAGCAGCAGCTTTTGCTAAAATAGCATCTCTTGCAATATGGATCGATTCGCTAGCTGAGAGAATGCCTTTATGATTGTGTTGTTTTGCGTATGAACCGTCGTGTAAATAGCCACCGAATAACAAGCTGTCATCTTCACAGTGTGCAACAATCGGTTTGTTTACTTTCGCTGCTTCGATCATAGCGTGATACATCATGCCAGCTTCTTGAATGCCTCGTCCATCATCTGTAAAAGCAAAGACATCTGATGCTAAAGTTGAAAAGTCATTCAAATGTTCCCCTTTAAGATTAGCAGTGATTGAGCCATAAGGAATGACACGAACGACAGCATCTTCTTTGATTTTATCTAGCACGACTTTTAAATTTTCTGTGCTGTCTGGAACAGGGCTCGTATTGGGCATCGCTGCAATTAAGGTATAGCCACCGCGCGCTGCTGCTGCCGTTCCTGTTGCAATCGTTTCTTTATGTTCACCACCTGGTTCGCGCAAGTGTACATGTACATCAATGAGTCCTGGTGTCACAAGCTTTCCTGCTAGTTCAATGACTTTTGCATCTGCTGCTTTAATACCCTTTCCAATCTTGGCTATTTTATCCGCTTTTACCAAAATATCTGTCGTTATTAAAGTTCCTTCCTCGTTTAACATTTGTCCATTTGTTAATAGTAACATTGCCTTCTCTCCTAGGTTGATTTATTTGCGACTTGTACGCACTCGATTTTTACCTTTCGAATGCACGACTCATAATGGCCATCCTTACATAGACACCATTTTCCATTTGTTTGAAAATTCGACTGCGCTCACACGCAACAACTTCATCAGCAATTTCAACCCCTCGATTAAAAGGCGCAGGATGCATGATAATGGCGTTCGCTTTCATCTGACGTTCTCGCTCAATAGAAAGACCATATTGCTCATGATATGCTGCTTGACTTAAAGACAACGCTTCTTGATGTCGCTCATGTTGGACACGGAGTAGCATGACAATGTCCATCTCTGTTAACACCTCATCTAAATCATGCCACTTATAACCCGCTTCTTGAAATTGAGGAGGTGCAACTAAGCTCACTTTCATGCCTAATCGTTTCATCACTTGAATATTACTATGCGCAACCCGAGAATTGGCAACATCACCTACAATGGCTATCTTTAACCCTTCAAAATAACCGAACTCTTGCCAAATGGTAAACAGATCAAGCAATGATTGCGTCGGATGCTGACCACTTCCGTCACCAGCATTGAAAATAGGTATGCTTACATGACCCATGAGCTGATCAAAGTAGTTCTCCTCCGGATGCCGAATAACCAAAGCATCAATACCAAAAGCTTCAAAGCATTTGACAGTATCGTACAAAGTTTCACCTTTACTAATACTTGAGACACGTTCATTAAATGTAATGGTTTCAATTCCTAGCTTTTTTTGCGCCATTTCAAAGGAATATTGTGTTCTTGTACTCGGTTCAAAAAATAAATTTGCTACAACCTTTTGATTGAAGGTCTGCTGTCTACCGCGAGCAAATTCATCCGCTGCTTTCAAAATCGCCATCATTTCATCGACAGTCAACCCCTCAAGTGTAACCAGGTGCTTCATTTCCGACATACAAATCCTCCTACTTTTTAAAACAAATTTCCACTTTTACTTTTAATTATACATGACAATCCTTTTTTTTCAAACATGTAAACGTATTCTATTTTCAGTCATTTTACTTTTAACTTTTTAAACAACCTTCAAACATGATGCCCTATTTTTGAAAATTTATTTAAAATCTCTCTTAAAACATACCGTTAAAAGGCTAAGAAAAATCCCATGCTCAAGAAGAACTAACGAACCGCTCAGCTTAAAATTTAAAAAAAGACTTTAAATTGCTTTCGCAACTTGAAGTCTTAACTTACATTGTAATCCTTCACCAACATTATTTGACAAAGGACCCAAATTATTCAATGAGATTTTTAACGGGTTGACGAGTTGTTACTTTAGCAACTCTTCATACGTGACACCTAAAACTGCAGCAAATACTTTAAGTTCAATATCAGTCACGAACCTTTCTCCCGATTCAATCCGTTGAATGGCATTTTTATCAATATCTAATCCTGATACTTGAAGCAATTCTGCGAATTGACGCTGCGATGGCGTTCCTTTTAGACTCTTTCTCAAATTTTCAACCTTTTCACCAACAATATTATTTCTACCATTTGCTGTTCTATTTTTAAACATAATTAACCAACACGCTCCTTTAATTATCAATTTCCTTCATTTTCTATCATTAGCTTTAATTATAAAACAAACTTTAACTTTTTTAAACACTTATTAATTGTCATTACAGGTGAATTTTTTCTACTTCGATCCGAATTTAAAAAAGAGTCGTTGCTAAATCGTTATAAATACTCAATTTTAGAGTTTTTGAGATATTTTTTGAATAATTTGAATAAAAATAGAAAAATAAGTTTGTTCGATTCAAAGGTATGAAATTTTTAAATTGGAGCAACTTAAACTAAAATGGATGATGGGAATGAAGATGATGAAAAAAATGAATAAGAGTAGAACTGTTTTAGATTTAACGACCAATAATCACGATGATGCTGTTATCATGAGTATGGAAACTTACAGATCGCTTTTCACAACAGAATTCGGTGAAGATCAGTCTGAAACTTTTAATGGTGAAAAAGCACGCTCTAAAGTTAGTCACAGCACGCATGGTGGCCTTAACTTTCCAACTAACAAGACAGACTAATCCGTCTAGCAAAATAAACCGTGTACGCCACCATCTCATGAGGTTCGACAAGGTTTATTTTAGATATTCAGTCTATTTTGAAGAAATGTACTTATGTCTAATCAAAAACGACATGCTCTAATCCAGAAATAGTAATAATGTCGCCATTAATCAAGTTCACTTGAACGGGTTCTATTTCGGGCTCAGTGCTGCCACCATCTAAAATTTCACTGGTGACCAAACTGTCTCCACGCCACACAATGAGATGTCCAGATCCAGACGGTGTCGTCACATCAAACTGTCCTGCTCCAATGTCGACACCTACAACCCAGTTTCCTGCACCTAATGTATTTGATAAAGTTCGACTGGTTACTGGATTAAAAGTGACTTGATGCGTTCCTGTTATTTCGATCCGATCTCCGTTCAACAAATAAGTTGTTACACGGCTTACACCTGTATGCCCACCATCTAAAAACTCATTGGTCATTAAAGAAGCGCCGCGCCAAATAGAAAAGTTTCCTGCGCCGTCACCTGTTATCTCAAAGCGACCTTGAGAGATGTCTGTACCAACAACCCAAGAACCTGAAGATAAAACCGTAGGACCACTTGGCTCTGGCGTTGTTACCTCTTCATCGTCCTCATCTTCACCTTCGTCATCGTCTTCATCGTCGTCTTCATCTTCGATTTCCAAAATGCGATAAGTGCGTTCAATTCTAATTCGACCGACGCCCATTGGTGTAAATAAATCCAAGTCTTCGATTTCCCACAGGATAAATTCCACGGCTTCTGGTAATTCTGTTAATACCTGACCCGCTTCATTCAAATTAACGATTTCTACTTGCTCGAAATGATCATCTAAGCTCCTACGACCATTTGCATCTAACCATGTATCAAGCTCACGATTGGAAGTTCGATTTAAACCAGTGAGTTCAGCCACCACAGTGTTGTATGTGAGATGATCAAAATGTAGGGCTAAAATAATTTCTTCAGGATTATTGAGCGAACCTAGCCGTGGTGTTGCTTCTATATAGTCACCTACAAGACCATATCGATTAATGAGCAAGCGTATCGCTTCTATTGGGTCATCACCATCTTCAAAAAATGAAAATGCAATGTCTTGTTCAAGTGCCCATGTGACCAAGTCTGCCCATGAGCCATAGCCTGCGATCAGTCGGGCTTCAATTCGATCCCATATTTCTTGCTGTTCTAGGGTCAATGCTTCTTCAGACCTTGAAACAACCACATTAAACTGAGATGGCGTTGTCTGTGTTAGTCTAATGAGCACAGCGTATCCATTAATCTTACTCACTAAGGTATCATCTGCTACTTCCAATTCTTCAACGTCAAAGTCTGAAAAAAGAAGTTGATCTAATCCATCCGTTGCAGCAATGCCATTAAAATAATTGGCGTGATAAACAGCAATACGCGTCAACAGATCATCTTCATCAAAGTGGAAAGTTATCCTGTCCAAGTCTGCATTTGTCGGTGCTAGTATTCTGATGCTTCTTGCTTCAGTGTTTCGTGTACCAAAGTTGAGATTTAAATCAAGCACTTCTTCACGGGTTATTTCTTCATCTAACAGCTCAAAGATATAAGATAATGTTAAAAACTTTTCATAATAAGTCACATCAACGTTATTTCTCATACATGATCTCAATAACAAAGCGAATAAACCTAGCACGATTAAACCAGCAATCGCAATCATGATATTGCGCTTTTTATTATGTGTCACAAGCTCTTCCATTTCTTCAGCTGCAAGCGCTGCTTCATCAATAACTTCTAATTGCCTTTGTTCTTCAAGGCGTGCTTTTTCTCTCGCTTCATTCTCTTCTCTTTTTTTCTGACCTTCGAATGTGTTATTAATATCGCCAATGGTTTTTTCTTTTTCCATCTTGAGTGGCGTTGAACTCCCTTCATGCGTTTCAATCGCAATGTCCATCCACTCCACATACTGATCAACAACTTCTTTGCACTGTTTGGGCATCAAGCGCCCTTCTTCGAATTCTTTCATATTACCTTGGGCAAAAAAGCGCGCCCTTTCTAACCAAAATTCAGAATGATGTGCTTCGCTTACCTCTAAATGAGCGTACGCAGCCAACACCTCGTCAAATAATTGCGCACCATCAAAATACTGCGCATTGACATCTTCCCAAACCGTAAGTAGCCCTTCTGATTCATTCTTTTCTGGAAATACTTCCGCTTCAGGTTGCTCTGTATACAAGATGGTTCCACAATATTGACAATACCCTTGCGTTTTTTCCTGAGGTACCTCGGTAATACCCGTACAGCCTGGGCATTTAATTGCTATTGATTCCATATTCATCTATTCCCTTCTGACTCATATCTGTGAGGCATTTTAATTTAAGTTTAGTTTAATATTCATATCCATCTGCCAAAGATGACGACTAACCAAATAACATGCCTTAATATTATAACATTTTTAAATGGGAAAAAGCTAGTTTTAGATCAAAAGAAAAACCAACTTGCAAATCGCTACCAAAACAGTTAGCTGCCAAAAATAGCTTAGTTTCTCTATTTTTAGAGATGAACATATCAACATTTTCTACATTTTATTGGTGATGATGAAGTTCCAGAAGTTCAATTGTAAGCGAGAAAAAATAAAAGTTCAGCTTTTGTTCAGGTTTATGTCAGATTTATGTCAGGTTCATCTGCTATAATATCATTACTATCAAAAGAAACTGAGCGAGGGCAAGACCAAAAATCAAGCCATTAAGGCAGTTCAAAGGCAACTCGTTAACATCATTTTCACCACTATGAAACCCTCAAACCATACGTTAACCTTGATATTGGTTACGTTCCTATTGATGAAGATGCGGCTAATGTTAATTGATTTTCTATTTAACTTTCCGCCACTTCATGGTATAATTGATTTATTATTTTTAGGTCTTATACGAGTAACTAAGGAGTAGAGTGTGCTTTCTAACAGTTGGTTGGCACTAAAATGGCTTAACTATGCCATTTATTTAAATCTACTTTTAAGGATTAAGTATTGTGACATCATAAAAAGGTGGTAGATTTTATGAATGATAGCCATTCTGTCTTTAGTAAAACTGAAGAAATCTTGGATCGATTAGAATTGTTAGATATTTATTGTGTTGCTGACCAGGTTCAAGCGGAATTGGTAATTCTTGGAGCTTCAGGTGTTCTCCTTTTTATGGAACTCCAGAAACGAACTTTTCGTCCAACAAGAGATATTGATGTCAATGTGCTGTCGACAACCAATTCTAAACAAATTTATGAATTACTTCAAAAAGTGAAAATTGATACTGTTGGGGGTGTGATGGAATTACCACCAATGGAAGATTTTAAAAAGACAGAATTATTTAAATTAGAAGGAGTAGATTTTGAAGCAATCAAAATCTATGTTCCATCTATTGAGTTACTCGCTTGTTCTAAGATTTTTTCAACTCGTGAAAAAGATTTAAGAGATCTAAAAGAAACCGACATCTTAAATCTTTGTAGTATAGAAAAATTGTTGGACATGGTAGTGGAATATAAAGGCTACATGATTAACCCAAATAATCCAGATGTCAATGTGCATCAACTGGAAGAAATTTTAAAAGAAAAAGGAATACTTTTACATTAGAGGAAAGTGGTGATTTTATGACTGATACACCGAGTAATCATATATCTTATGAAATATTTTTGAACGAATTATCAAAAGAGTTTGAATATCTTCAAAATGGCGGAACAAGTTATCGAGTAGGAACAGCTACCTTTTGCTTAGAGCTTGCACATAAAGTCAGTGATGTCACCCTATTTTTAGAACAAGAAACCGCCAAAAAAGTTGTATTGATGCATTTTCCATATGTAGATACTGAGCGTTTGAAAGATGTAACTAAAATGTTAAATACCGTGGCTACAAGCCTTGAATTAAAAGCAAATTTATCTGATGAAATTAAAGAGTTACTACTTGCGAGAAAGAGAAAACGGAAACCTTTGAAGTTAACGCCTATTTCATGATGAAATGATTATTCCGATTATGATATAATCATGAGCTAAATTCGGCACATCCGAAAGCATTAAAATCTTTCAACAATGTAACTTTTATACAAACAAAACTCGGAATATCAAAATGCGACAAAGCGTTTGGGGATTCCGAGTTTTCGTTTACTGATTGAACTTGTACAAGCTAAAAAGCTACCTGTTGAAACTGAAATACCAATCCCAACAACAACCATCTAATCAACTGTTGGAACTGATAAAAGCTAAAAACACTCCATATCAATAAAGAAATACCTTGAAATTCAACAGAAAATACCTGTCCTAGTGGTCGACACAACATCTTTTAATGATTTAGGTTTAAGGTTTTTGAATGTTGTAGCGTATTTCTAAAATTAAATTTCCCACTGTTGATAACTAGAAATCCAGTTCAAAATGGTGGAGTTTTATTCAAAAAATGACATCTTGGAATCTTAAAAGTTGATACAAGGTTAAATGAATAAAAGGTAATACAAATGTAGTTATTACAAAAGAACTCTGCAGAAAATCTAAACTTTTTTTCTCAAATTATGATTAATTTCTACAAAAATTCTATATTACCGCTTCCTCCTTCTTTATTTTTGTAGCTATTATACTACAGAATAAAATTAAACATGAAAACAAGATTTTTTACTAAAAAAAAATGGATATTAGTTGAACAGATATGCTATCATTGTTTTTAAGGAATTTCGAAACAATAATTTCACTACATCTGCACAGGATTAAAATTCAAATTCCTTGATCTAAAATAAGGGGGTCATTCATTATGGCTAAAAATGTAAAATTATCAAAAGTACTAACAAAATATACTGTTTCAGTTGCAACTGCATTTGCGTTAAGCTCACCCTTTGTGGCAGCACAAGCTTCAACAAGCATTCCAGTTGGGCAAGATTTTGTAGACATTCAACCATTTAATGGTGCACGATTCACCGTAAACCCAGGAGGTGCCGTTTTAGTATTTCATAGGTCTGATCAAGCTAATAATCAAGCGAGTGGGTCAGTTCATGAAGGGACAATCCTTACAGTTGTAAATACCATTACTCAACATGGTCGTGTTCAAGTTAGCATTTCAGGAGCAACAGGTGCAAATGCAGTATGGAACGGGCAAACTATGTGGATAAATGGCGCTGCTCTAACTTCGCAAACCACGTGGTGGAGTGGTGGACCTGCTTTTTAGAAATGTTAGTAAATAAAGACATAAAAATTCGTGTTTTTGAACACGGATTTTTATGTCTTTATTTAGATGTATATTGCAAGTAAAAAATTTCCATGATTGCAATTCAAATTTTTCCACTTGATAACTTTTTAAATTGTTCTTTTTAAGCTAGTGGACTGCTTCAATCTGTAACTTTCACCATTCATATTAATCACATAAGAATGATGTGTAATTCGATCGACTATTGCGGCAGTAAGGACTTTGTCATGAAAGATTTCATCCCATCGGTCAAATGATAGATTAGTTGTGAATATAGTAGCTGCACATTCAGTACGACTGGAGATAAGGTTAAACAATAACTCAGCACCTTCTTTATCAAAAGAGATATAGCCAAGTTCATCTAAGATGATGAGTTCATATTTTTCAAATCGCTTTTTAAGTGAGCCTAATGTACGCTCGTTCTGAGCCTCCTTGAGTCTGATAATCAAATCTGGAACATGAGTGAAATAAACATTATAACCTGCCATACAAGCTTTTAAGCCCAGTCCAATTGAGATGTGGGTTTTACCCGTTCCAGGGTTTCCAGCTAAAATAATGTTCTGATGAGAACTGATAAAATCAAGGCTTCTCAAGCTCTGATATTGCTGTTTAGCACCATCAGGTAATTCATCAATGACCAATTCATCTAATGTCTTGTGATAAGGGAACTTCGCACGTTTAATCCTATTTTTTACGCTATTTTGATTTTTCAACGCTATCTCATACTCAAGGATTTCTATCAAAAAATCTTCATATGATTTGTTCTCTAATCTTGCTTGCTCAAGATGAAGGTGAGCATTTTCTTTCAAATAGGGCAAGCGTAATTGTGTTGATAGTACCTTAATGGACTCGCTCATTTGAAACACCTCCAAAACCATATAATGATGAAATCGCAAGCAGCTGTTCTTCACATGCCTTGTGTATCGCATCATAACCTTCATTAGGTGCTGATATTGGTGCACTTTCATCCATTAATTCATTATAAATATAAGAATTATCAATAGGCAATTTCTTTATCTCCAATTTCTTGACTGCAACCTGAACGTCATGTAAGGAATTTTTTTGAATTAATTCCAAAAGTGTAATGAAATCCCGTGGCTTTTGTCCATAATAATCATGGAATATTTTTTGAAGCCAGGGTTTAGCTTGTTTTAGTGCCAAGCTATGTGTGATAGCACCAGGCTTCTTTTTTAATGTTTCTAAATAGTGGTTAATATCTATTTGATACTGATTTCGACCCTTAAGAACACGTTTGGTTTCAAATAAGAACTCATCATTGTAGTAGACCCTAATTCGATTTGGATATTTCCTTACCATTACCTTTTTCTCACTTAGAAAATCTGGTACAGAGTAGAAATTGGTATCCACATAAATTAAGCTGTACTTATTCACACTCACTTCCATAAAGACACTAACATCCAGTGGTATTCTAGCTGGCATTAGAAACTCGCTTTCGTAAGCAAATGCAGTGTCTGCCGTAATGCCAGTTCGTTGCTTGATACTTGCATTATTCTTATTGATTGCCTTTATTAATGCAGTCTCCGCCTCAGCAATTGTGGCAAAGCATTGTTGGGTGCAATAAGCCTTACGGCGCACTATCTCAACACTTCGCTCCACATGACCTTTTTCATTACCACGAAAATAATTGGTGTACCTTGGCTCATATCCATAATAGGACGACAAACGGATAACTGCTTCAGTTGGTTTTTTTTCACCACCTACAAATCGCTTTACCTGAACCAATGCATTATCATAAACGATTTCCTTTGGAACGCCTTCAATGTGTTCAAAAAATTGGCGATGCACATCTAAGAAGCATTCTGTATTTTCATGGGTGTACAAACGAGCAAATCGATAATCGCTGTTTTTGAGGCTAAACACGCCAATCTTCATTCGATGCTCACCGCCTAATTCATCAATCGTTAATGTAACCTCACCCCAATCAAATTCTGCACTAATACCTGGTGGATAACTTTGTCTAATATAGGCCTCTTTCTTTTTTTAATCCTGGTCTCAACATAACTACACACTGTACGATAACTCAGATTAAATCCCAATGTTTTAAGATGTTCGTGGATATCTATGCGCTTCATGATCAGCTTACGATTACCATTCTTCTTTTTGAGTTCATTTTTATCCAAACAATCATTTATGATTTCTTCTACTTCTGGCGTTATCTTATATCTCTTTCGATTACTTGTATCATATGTCGGCTTCTTTGATGATTCAATGATAATCGCTTCTTTTTCCTCTAACATTGACGCTTCTTTTATTCGTTCTTGATTCCTTTCATATTCGTTTATATATTTTCTCACCGTTGGTCTTGATAAACCTGTCTTTTAACAATTTTACCACTCCTGTTTTCCCCCACATCAATTTGATGGGGTTAGTTTTTCCTTTTAGAGTGGAAACTTTTCAAATGCACTATCTGGTAACTTTTAGTTTACCATAAACATTAGAATAATAAAATATTTAAAGTAAGCGAGAAAAAATAAAAGTTCAGCTTTTGTTCAGGTTTATGTCAGGTTTATGTCAGGTTCATCTGCTATAATATCATTATCGGAAGAGGGTAAGCTTAATTACCTGGGTTACTTCTACCACCTTGAAAGGGTGTGGTTTTATGCAAACTGAAATAAATTTCAAGCGGGTTCGATGTAGGCATTGTTGCACAATTAGAGACAAGAACTTATTAAACTTTGCCCTCCAATCCTAATCTTTAATGAGATTGGAGGTATTTTATTACAAGGAGGATATATTATGATGAAAGTAAATAGAAGTACATTATTTATTTCTCTAACTATCATTATATTATCATTGTCTGGATGTTCTAATGTAATCGATACAAATACTGGTATCAGTAATGATAAAAATACAATAAATATAAATAATTTGCAATTAACTCAAGATAACACATTCATGTCAATAAGTAGTAGCAATTCAGATTCCTTCAACAGAATGATACCCTTTTATTTCAGATATATTTCAAGTTTCGAATCTGATGAAGAGACAATAACTAAGTTATTTAATGATTATTTTGACTCAGTAACTATTTATTTCAATGATAATTCCCTAACTTTTACGACAAATGAAATATCTTGGACAGCTGGGAGAGACTCACTTACCGAATATAACCCAATACTCTACATAATGATTGAAATTGATGAACTTCTCATGACAGATGCTTTGACAATAGATAGAATTGTTTTAAATCGAAATGATGACTATAGTTTTGAAATCCCTAATTTTTCAATTGAAGCTCGCGAAACCATCTCTGAAGAGATATTTATTGTAACGTCTTCTCCAGTTATGACAACAATGGATGAAGAACTGGAAATTTATGGAACATACAGTATCTTACCAGTAACGGGAGAAGAAATACATAGTTTTGAGCTTATTTTCCCCGAATATTTTGCCAATATAGATAAATATGAGATTGTTGATGTTAGTATAAATGAAGATGACACTTATGAATTTAGGGTGCGGATATCGTTTTCAGAGTACAGTGAGACTATCGTGTTTAGACCTTTCATTAGAATTGAATTTGGAACAAATCAAGTAGCTTATATGATTCCACTTATGCCGTTATATGTAGATTAAATTTGCAGGACCAACAGCTAACAATGTAAATTCTCGAGAATATCGTGTTCGCTTCTATGCTGAACAAGTGAACTGGACACAAACCAGGAGAAATATTCTAGCAGGTATAAGATAGTTGTTTTATCAATTGTACTGTGAGGTGATTTTATGAAAAAGAAGCGTATTGCGACTTTGTTAGTCATTTTATCCGCTGTTTTGGTAGCTATTTCTCTTATTAAAAACGTAGGTCGTTCGACCGATGAGGAAGAGATAATTACTAACATATTTGAAAATGAAGAATTTGTGGAAGTTCTGCTCGATTTTGTAACTACTCATGATTTAAGTTTAGAAGAAGGCAATATAATTACGATATTAAGAGAACATTGAACGTACAAGCTACGATGCTCAGAGTAAACCGTTAACATGAAAAAGATAGTAGACCAATCACACCGTCTGCTATCTTTTTTTATTCAATGAACAACGTAAACCCAAAAGTCGTTGTTTCACCAACGACACTTTCTGCAAAAATCTCTCCACCTAACAATTCAATGGTTTCCTTAGCAATCGCAAGCCCTAAACCGTGTCCTTTACTTTTTCCAGATACATCATTACCACGATAAAACCGTTCAAAGATATGCGGTAAATCAACTGTCGAAATACCTTTGCCACTATTTTTAACACATAGATTCACTTGTTTATCAACACTTAAAACCTCAACCTTAATCCAACCTTTCGGATTGACATATTTAATGGCATTATCCAACAAGATTAAAACAACTTGCTTTAACTTTTCTCTATTCTGCTTAACCATTATCCCCAAATTCTCACTTGTCGAAATGGTAATTCCCTTTTCCACAACTTTCATTTCTAATACTGCTACCACTTCCTGTACCAATCCGCATAAATCAACCACATCATTTTTGTCAATTTTCCCGCTCTTATGATGTGCCAGTTCAGATAACAACAATAATTCTTCTGTTAAACTTTCCATTCTTCTAATGCCAAAGTCCATCACATTAAACCATTTCTTTTGACTGATAACTGTTTTTGATAAATTGTCTAGCACTTCATCATAACTCCCTTTAACCAACGTAAGTGGGGTTCTTAATTCATGCGACGCATTGGCAATGAAACGCTTTTGAAAAGCATTGACTTCTTTTTCTTTAGCAAAAGCACGAATAGTCGGCTTAACCAACTTATTAGCCACGAAAAAATTCCCAATGATAATAACAAAAAGACTAGCACTTCCTATTACTGACAATATAAGAAGTAAACGTTTTAACTTATCCATCAATTCTGTTACATTCACAAAGATAATCTGTGTATAGTCTGTTGTATGCGTTTCTGATTCGATGGTATAAGCACCTTGTACCATATACGCCCACGTTGCATCATCCATTAAAAGGTGATGGTAATAATGGTCATCAATTAAAGGTAGTGCCTGTGAGACAAGGCTTTCTAGTGTTGAGGTTGACAAATATTGTGAACTTGCATGAATATTTCGAGTTTCTTCGCTACTGATAAACACACTAAAAAAGATATCTTCAAAAAAATACGCTTCTGAAGATAATCGCATATTTAACGATTGATAAATCATGTGCTGTGTATTTTGGCTCATCAACAAATAAATAATCGCTAGCATTAAGATAACAAGACTTGAAAAACTAATCGATAAGGTCAACCATATTTTATTGCGTAATTTCTTAATCGTCTTATTCATCATATCAGACCTTTAGCAAATAGCCACTTTTTCGAACCACTTTAATGTCAACAGTTGTACCTAATCGCTTAAACTTTTTCCGTAGCCTGCTAATATGCTGTTGTAGCGTTGAAACAGTTACCTCATCATCAAAACGCCATACATGGTCAATCAACCAATCTGGCGACAATGGTATTTGTTGTTGTTTAACTAAATACTCTAAAATCTGTGCCTCTTTCAAAGGCAGATGCAACGTTTCAGTCTGCGAAGATAAAGTTAGCATTCTTGGGTTAAACGTCAAATTTGCAACTTTAAAATCACTCTCCAAATTAAGTTTTTCACCACGTCTTGTAATTGCTGAGACTCTAGCTACCAATTCATCACGGTCAAAAGGTTTAGTTAAATAATCATCTGCACCGCTATTTAACCCTTTTATTTTATCTTGCGTATCACTTCGAGCTGTTAGCATTAAAATCGGAGTTTGAATCTTTTTTTCTCTCAACTGTTTGAGCACCTCAAAACCGTCCATTTTGGGTAGCCCTACATCAAGCAAAATCACATCATAAGGATATGCTAAGCCGTATTCCAAGCCTTCTTTCCCATCAAATGTCAAATCGACTTGGGTAAAGCGATTCTTCTGTAAAATGCTCTCTAATAAGATTGCCACACTTTCTTCATCTTCAATAACCAGTGCTTTCAATGCCATCATACCTTTGTCTTTTGTATTTAATAGTTATTCAAATTATAGCACATTGGCTCGTAAGGGTCATCAATTTTTTTCATTTTTCTTGAATTTTTTAGTAAAAAAGAAAAAGATAGCGGACGGTGTGATTGGTCTACTATCTTTTTCATGTGGGTAAAACTTTATTTAGATAGGTAAGTGTTAACAAATCGAACTTCTGGAACTTCTGTCCATTCACTATCATTAGCTCGTAAAATAGTAACAAATGGACTTAGTTCACCGTCAATTTTAGTAACGGTAATCGTGATGTAAAACGATACTAAATCTAGTTCCCAATTCTTTTGTTCTGTCATATCCTCATGAAGAACTTGAGTCACACGATATTTATAAATGCCAGCTCTCGAAAAATCAAAGCCACCAAAATTGAACGTTAACGCTCCTGTTGAAAAATTTTCAAATGTGGTCACACGATATAATAGTTCATCTTTTATATCAGCTATACCACTAGCTTCTTCCATTTCTTCAAGTTCAAATCGTATAATAGCATTTTCTGGAATATAATCATCTTCCATAGAATGGTTTTCAACAATCATTGGAATTTCAACAGTCAAACGCTCCTCAGTTCCATTCACTATCTTATTAGCAATAAATACAGCTAATGCTACTGTACCCAAAGCTATCATTGATAACATCATTTTTTCTCTCATTACTTAGCCCTCCCCACTTAATAACATACTCACCACTAAGATCACAACAGTGATGATAACAAGAACTCCTGTTATTGCCCATGCTTGCCATCTACCAAAATTAATCGTTGTTCCAATGCCAAACCTTTTTTCAACAAAGATGGCTGGGTCTTGAGGGTTGACATAAATCATTCCCCACTTCCAATAGGCATCATCATCTAGCATTTCACCCGCTTTAGGTTTAAGCCCAGCTTGATGAACCGGTGGCGTGTATCGTTCACCACCTTGTCCATATTTAATGGCTGTATAAAATGTAATAACCATTGTAAATAGCATATAACCCAGTCCGATTGCCATATATAACGGACTAGATTGGACATTAAAAATCATCATAAACTGTGGCATTGCCAAAACAAGTAGCAACCCAATCCCTATGGACACAATGGATTTTGACATGGCAAGACGATAACGACGGTTTTGTTCCAAGGAACGGACAGCATTTTTCGGTGAGATAAGCTGCTTTGTCACCATAAACGTATAATTGGTAAACATCAGTATTCCTAAAACCAACAGTTGAATCAAAGGGGCAATCACAAACGTTCCTACTGTAGCAGAGACAAATTCGGTAGCATCACCAGCATGCCAATGCTTTGGCACATACGCACCGATCTGACGGCTTAAAACAATAGGTGCAAGGCCGGTCGCCACAATGATAAACATCCCCATGGCAGCAAATATCCCATTAGAAATCGCCATTTTTTCAGTTCGGAATTTAGTTGAAACCATCACACGCGCCTCTGCCTTCCTTTGATTAGAAGCAGAATCTTGTTCCTTCAACTTTTTAGCTTTCCGATAAAATTTGAAATAAAGGGTCACATTTAAAATAACGACCATCATAACCAAAACTGCCCCAATCATCGCAAGATAATGAATCAACTCATCTTCAGTTTTATCCATGATCAAACCTACCAGTAGTGGTATTGTTGCCAAAATACTAATCAAAACTGTCCAAATAAAATATTGCTTTTTCCATTGTTTAACACGTTCAGACTTCCCCACAGCTTCTGGTAACATAATGCCAAATTGAATGTTTTTTCTTGTCAAATAAGGGGTTGCACCTAAAATTATTCCTGTGAACAAAATCGTTCCTACCAAGATTAGTAATACCAGTGTTGACTCTCTCATTTTAATGCTCCTTCCTTGTCAAATTAACATTTTTCATTAAAAATAAAACCTCATCATCAGTAATGCCATATAGCGCCTTCTCAATCATCAGCTCATAGATTCTTTCCGAAATGCCCGTCATGGCATCTTCCGTTGGTTTTAACGGTTCTGGATTCACAATAAACCCATTTTTTTTCTTCACCAATACCTTTGCTTGTTGCAATTGCTTATACACCTTGTTAACTGTATGCATATTAATTCCAATATCAGTTGCGAGCATGCGTACACTAGGTAACGCTTCACCGGGAACAAGTTCTCCTGTTACAATACCCCGTTTAATTTCAAGCATTAACTGTTCATAAATAGGCTTTTCGCTATAAGGTTGTAATTCAAGCAACATAGTCAACTCTCCTCTCTTGTTCTACATCAGATATAACATATTATAGCATATGTTTTTGTTATAGTCAATATAGAACGGTAAGCGAGAAAAAACAGACTGTATAAAAAAAGCCCATCAGAAGAAGTGGTAGAATGAATCTACCCCACCAGATGGGTTTTGTGTGTCATATGGAAGTCTGTTTGACAGAATCAGTCCATGGTAAAAAGTTCTTCATTGCGTTTATTAACCCAAGTTATACCGTCTTCCTTTTAGTGCGTACAACATTTCCTCAGCAATATTCGTGACATGATCTCCTGCACGTTCTAAGTACTTATTAATCAAAATCGCATGAGCGGTTCCAAATACTTTTCCATCGACAATACGAATATGTTGAATTAACGATTCCATGACTTCATGATAAAATGTATCAACCCTGTTGTCCATGTCAGCTGCTTCCTTAATTTTTGCTTTGTTCTCTTCTAACAACCCTTCGATAACCAAATTTAGCATTTCAATGATAATTTCAATCATTTTCGAAAACTTATCAACATTTTTCTCATAATGATCCAAAGATTCGTTTTCTTTAATTAAAATAATATATTCAGCAATATTTTCAGTATAGTCTGCAATACGTTCATATTCTCTCGCTAAACGAATAATCATCAAAATCTTACGTAAATCTGTTGCAACAGGTTGCTGTCGAACAATTTGTATCGTTGCAAATTCAATCAACTCTTCCTCCATGGTGTCAATTTCTGTATCAGATTTAATAATACAAAGTGCACGCTGTGTGTCAAGAGAATTCAATGTTTCCAAGGTTTTTTCATACATACGAATTGTTGCATCAGACAATTCTTTAACCATATTTAGTAATTCATTATAAACTGCATCGATTGGAGAATCTACGACCATTTTTCAAACACCTCTTTTAATTTATCATCCGTTATTTAGTTACATCTGTCCATACGCTAAGATTATTTCCTGGGCTATAACATTTATTTTACAATGCGTCAGATGGCAAGATTTTTTCGAAAGTTGGGACAGCTCGCAACTTTCTTATTTATCCGAATCTACCTGTGATGTAATCTTCTGTCTCTTTTTTATCAGGGTTGGTAAAAATTTTATCGGTGTCTCCAAATTCAATCACTTCTCCCATTAAGAAGAAGGCTGTCTTGTCAGAGATTCTAGCTGCTTGTTGCATCGAGTGAGTCACAATAATAATGGTGTACTTTTCTTTCAATTTACCCATCAATTGTTCAACTTTTTGAGTCGCAATGGGATCCAACGCCGATGTCGGTTCATCCATTAAAATAACTTCAGGCGCCATAGCGATTGCCCGTGCAATGCATAATCTTTGCTGTTGTCCACCAGAAAGTGACATGCCTGACTTATTGAGCTTATCCTTTACTTCATCCCAAAGCGCTGCACCACGTAAAGCTTCTTCAACGATCTCATCTAATTTCTTCTTATCTTTAAGCCCTTGACAACGAGGCCCATAAGCAACATTATCATAAATACTCATCGGAAATGGATTCGGCTTTTGAAACACCATGCCAACACGGGTACGAAGGCCAATCACATCCATTTTTTCGTAAATATCCTTCCGACCATCTAATAAGATTTTTCCTGTAATCTTAACATTGTCAATCAAGTCATTCATCCGATTGAGCGTACGCAAAAACGTTGACTTTCCACAACCTGAAGGACCAATTAAAGCCGTCACTTTATTTTCATATAAATCTAGGGTAATATTATGAAGTGCTTGGAAATCTCCATAAAATAAATTCAAATCTTGTATCTTAAACTTGGTTTCCATTTCTTGAACCGCCTTTCTTTGTACGATTTGTACGAGTGAGTACAACGACTTTCACTTTTATTTACTTCCCAAACTTCTTGGTCATTAATTTCGAACATAAATTTAGGGTAAAGACAATAACTAAAATAACAATTCCAATGGCTGATGCCATTTCAATATTCCCAAATTCTTGTACCTCTATAAATGCACGTAGTGTCAAAGTTGCGCCAGCTTCGAAAATGGATAAATTGCCAGTTGCCGGATTCACAGGTATTCGAGCAAACGTTCCAAGTGTAAAAAGTAGCGCAGCTGATTCTCCTACAATTCGACCAATTGAAAGAATAATACCCACTGTAATGCCAGGAAGTGCACTTGGCAGAATAATTTTCCTTATGGTTTGAATTTTATTCGCTCCAAGTCCCAAAGATGCCTCACGATAACTATTTGGTACTGTTTTTAAAGATTCTTCTGTTGATCTAATCATAATAGGTAAGAGTAAAACTGTCAGGGTTAAAGCCCCTGATAGGACTGACATGCCCAATCCTAAAATTCTTGAGAAAAATAACATGCCAAATAGGCCATGAACAACAGATGGTAAGCCAGCCAAAATTTCAATTGCAAATCGGATCATGTTAACAATACGTCCTTGTTTTGCATATTCAACCATATAGATGGCAGCAAGAACCCCAAGGGGTGTTGCAATCAACAAAGTCGTGAAAATCAACATTAATGTTGAAATCAGCATCGGAAAAATACCCCCGCCAAGCTGTCGAATACGGAATGTAAATGTCGAATGATTGTCAAACATCGTGCTAATCTCATCAAGGGTTGTTCCACCATGAATTCGTTCTTCATTAATGCCTTCTAAAACTTGACCACGACGAATCGGAAAGATTTCTCCTGCATTGTCTAATGCATGGCGTCCTGGAGCGTCAGCAGCCACATGATTAACTTTAATTCCGTAAGTTTCATCCCGTTCAAGGGTTAATCCAATGCCTTCAACAACCAATAAGTCACCCATAATCTCGGCGGTTACCATCGACTCACTCTCAAAATTAACAATACGTAATGTGTCATTAGCCTCACGTGTTAAAAAAGTAGGTGAAATTAAACGCCAACCATTTGAAAAAATAAACCCGACAATGATTAACAGAATACTCGCTGTCGCTGTCGCTGAAAGCCAAATTAAAGCAGTCATTAAGTAATCGCTTATTCTTCTTTTTTGCATTAGATTCGAACCGCCTTTTTCCTAATTTTTGAAAGGGTTAAATTGATCGCTAGAATAAACGTAAATAAGACAATCACTGTTGCAAACAACATTTGTGCTTGTAAACCTGTTGCATATCCTTGTTCAAGTACGATATTAGTTGTCAACAAACGAACCGGATCGAAAATTGAAGTTGGAACACCACTCTCTGGGTTTCCAGCTACTAAAATAACTGCCATGGTTTCTCCAATCGCACGTCCTACACCGAGCACAACTGCCGTTAAAATACCAGATTTTGCACCCGGTATCAAAACTTTGAAAATGGTTTGGATGTGTGAGGCGCCTAACGCCAATGAACCTTCTTTATAGTGTGTCGGAACTGCACGTAAGCTCGTTACTGAAATGGCGACAATTGAAGGTAAGACCATAATCGTCAAAACTAAAATAACCGCCATTAATGAATACCCTGTTGGATTCGGTGTGAAATTGTTAATCATTGGGACGATAACTGCAAATCCAAAAACGCCATATAAAACTGAAGGAATTGCAGCAAGCAACTCTACTGTTGGTTGCATGATTTTCGCAAGCCATGATGGTGCAACTTCTGCGATAAAAACAGCGGTTAAAATACCAATTGGAACACCCAAAAGCATTGCGCCAAATGTCGCAAAAAGAGAAGCAATAATCATATAGCCTACACCATACTCTCCAAAAGCTGGACGCCAAAACGTTCCAGTAAGAAAGTTAAAAAAGTGATACGTCCCATATTCATTCCCAGGCATAAATGGCCTTGAACCACGTGTGAAAATCAAAATAATAATCGCCGTAACACATATCACAGCAAAAAGACCAGCGGATAAAAATAATGCATGGAACAACTTCTCAGAAAAGGCACGTTTTTTAGTTAATTTTATCTCTACATCCATTACAAATCTACCTCATTTATCAAAATCTCTATCCCTTAAACGCACTAAAATGAAGTGAGGGAAATACCCACTTCATTTCGTGTGCTGATATTTAAATTATTGAACTTCAGACCAATCTGTCACCTCTCCTAAATAGATCGCTCTAATTTGCTCAACAGTCAAATTTGTTACTGTATTCGCTGGATTAACGACAATGACAATGCCGTCAACGCAATACTGTACAACATGAATGCCACTTTCAAGTTCCGTATCACGAATCTCACGAGAAGCGAAGCCTAAAGCATACGTTCCTTCTTGAGCACCGACAATACCAGCACCTGAACCTGACGCATTGTAAGTGATCTCAACTTGTGGAAACAAGGCTGTGAATTCTTCCATTAGCGCTGTGGCCGTTGCCTCAGTTGAAGTCGAACCTCCGAAAGCAATCGTTTGAGCAGGCAGATCCCAATCAGATGAATGAAATGCCATTGCACCACTCGTGTCAACCACCGCACCTAAACCTTCTAAAATTGCTAATCCATCAGTAGATGCTGCAAAAGCAATAAAGGCTTCTTCAACAATGCCGATATTTTCTGGCATATAGACAAAGTTGAATGGTCGAACCAATGTATAAGCACCTGATAACATATTAGCTGTCGTAGGTTCAACACCATCTACATATAAACCGACCAAAGCATCTCCACGTTCGATAAATGTTGCAAATGAGATGTAACCAATTGCAGCTTGGTTATCAGCGACAAATCCAGCAACAACACCATTGCCACTTTGAATAATAGCCGCATCAGTCATGGTATTAGCTTCCTCCGTATTGACATCCACCAATTCTTCAAATGCACCACGCGCACCTGAACCTTCCTCTCGGCTTACAACCGCAATAGCGCCCGTGTTATCCCCTGAATCACATGCAACTAAGAAGACAGCAAATCCCAACATGAATAATGATAACAATTTAATTCTCTTCATTTATAATTCCTCCATCCCCGATTGGGATACTTATTTTTATTTAAACGATGACCTGGTGTCTATATGACCCAAAATGAAATAAGCTTAAACACGCTTGGGAAACTCAACATGAATTATTATACATGATCGCATCAAACGTTTTGTTAAGGAATTGTAAATTCAATGTTAAAAGTTCGTTCAACTTAACATTTTTAATTTTTCTCAAAAATCCAAACGATTCCTTTACTTATCACATTCAAAATGATCACAACACCGACTGTGATAACACCAATGGCTGCGGCAGCTTCAAGATTCCCATGTTCTTTAAATTCAATGAGTGCTCTAATCGTTAATGTTGTCCCCGCTTCGAGAACTGAAAACATACCAGTCTGTCGATTCACAGGCATTCTCACGAATGTCCCAAGTGTAAATAAAAGAGCAGCTGATTCTGACATAATACGACCCACAGCTAAAAGCATACCTACGAGGACACCGGGTGTTACTTGAGGCAAAATGATCTTTTTAATGGTTTCAAAGGGTGTGGCACCGAGACTTGCCGAAGCTTCTCTATAGGCGTGAGGAATTTGGCGCAGTGTATTTTCTGTTTGAGTCATGACAATAGGCAAAAGCATCAACGAAAGGGTTCCTGAACCCGCTAAAATAGACATTCCGAAACCAGCAAGCTGTACGAAAATAAGCATACCAAAAAGACCGTATACAATAGACGGAATACTGGCTAATGTCTGAACCGAAAAACGAGTCATCTGAGCGAGCACATTTTCACGTGCATATTCATGAAGATAAATGGCAGCTGATATAGCGAAAGGAAGAACAAAGAACAAAGTCACCCCTGTTAGAAATAAAGTGGAAAAAATCATTTGCTGCAACTTGGTCGGCTCAAGAATAGCCGTTTGTTCTAATCCACTCAATTGTCGATACAAAAGCGGCAATCCATTTGACAGCAGAAATCTCATAAGGTGGTACAGCATATTCACCGACAGTAACGCACAAAGCCCCGTCAAAAGATAAAAAACAGCATCGTATAATTTTCTTCTCATTTTTGCGCACTCCCATTAATGCGACGTAAGATCATATTAATAAGAATAATAAAAATCAGTAAGACGATGGCCGTCGACCACAACAACTGAGCATGCAAACCTGCTGCATAACTTTGCTCCATGACAATATTCGTTGTAAGGAGGCGGACTGTTTGAAATGGACCACTCACAAAACCACGCTCTCGATTCCCAGCAACAAGTGCCACCGCCATTGTCTCTCCAATGGCACGTGCAGCACCCATCATAACCCCACTCATAATCCCTGCTTTAGAAACAGGTAGCATCACAGAAATAATGGTTTGGCGTTGAGAAGTTCCTAAGGCAAAACTACCTTCCTTATAAATGGGATCTACACGTTTAAGTGCATTAATCATGATCAAACACATGGTGGGTAAACTCATGATCGCAAGAATCAAAATAACAGCTAATAAAGATTCTCCATAAGGATAGGGTGATATTCTTTTAATCAGTGGTAAGAGCGAAATAAAACCAAAAATCCCATAAAAAACAGACGGAATACCTGCAAGACATTCGATACAAAATTGGCAAATAGTCGCGAGCCACTTTGGTGCAAATTCTACAATAAAAATAGCTGTTCCCAACGCAATCGGAATGGCTATAACAACTGCCCAAAAAGTGGCGAGAAGCGTACTAATAATCATGTAGCCAATGCCATAAATAGCACGTCTTGGATACCATGCATCACCTGTTAGAAAGCTGATGGCTGAGTACACCCCATGGCGATTACCCGTTACAAATGGGCGCAACCCTTGCACCAATACAAACCAGATCACGCCGATGGTTATCATGATCGCAAAGACCGCTGAAAAAAAGAAGATCCCATGGAAGAACTTATCCATTAATTTTCGTTTGAAACTGATCATTGGGCATCACCTCTTATCATTTTATGCCCATATGAAAAGCGTTAGACTAGTATCTAACGCTTTTCATACTGTTGACTAAGTAAAACCTACTTTACTCAAAATTTTATCATGTCAGACGACATTTAATCCATTTTATCTAACTCGTCTCGACACTACTACCAGATTCATGGAGACCCCTTGGAATGAACTAATATCTTCTTCAATATTTAAGATATATTTACTGGCAAAAATTTAAGGCATCATGATAGCCTATTACAAATTAATGAAACGCTACTGCTGAAAACATGAATTTCATATTACCCATTCTAAACAGCCAAGAGCCAAATTTAAATATAGTCCAATAGAATATACTTATCTAAGCATCTTACTGAGCGTTATTAATTTTCTCATCAATAAGTCGTCGTTCAATTTCTTCAATAGAAGGCATAATCTTACTTAGATACTCCGGTATTTCTTGCAAATATTTATAATCAGCTACACCAATTGGCGCATCAGTTTGTGATAATGCAACTTCTGCAACCAAGTTATCTTTTCCACGAGTTAATAAAATTCCAATTGTTGGGTTATCAGTTTCCTTTTTTAATGTTCTATTAACTGCTGATATATAGAATCCCAGTTTCCCAGTATGCTCAGGTTCAAATTGTCGGGTTTTTAATTCTATAACAACGTAGCATCTCAATTCAAGGTTATAAAATAACAAATCGACTTTAAATTCTCTTGCACCAACTGATAAAGGATATTGTCGCCCTACAAAAGCAAAACCTTTACCAAGCTCCATTAATAATTTTGTAATATGCGTTATCAGAATATTTTCAACTTCGCTTTCAATTATTCCATCAGTATACGTCATAAAATCAAATAGGTAGGGGTCTTTAAAAATTTCTTGAACACGTTCACTAAAGCCATCTCCTAATTTTTCTAAATAATTTGTAACTTTCTTGACGTTATCGCCTTGTCTGTCAATTAACTTGGTCGCAATTTGGTGTTCTAAAACCGTACTGTTCCAATTATTTTCAATGGCTTTTTTGGCGTACCATAAACGTTCTTCATTATTTTTCAATTTGTCTAAAAGCATACGATTTGAACGCCAAGCTAATTTCCCCACGGCGTGTGGGAAAATTTCAAAATCAATATAGGTACTAGCAAATTTTTTCATATATCTAAGATTAGTTGCAGAATATCCTTTAACATTAGGAAAGCTTACCTTTAAATCTTTTGCAAGCTTTTCAATGAACTTTGAACCCCAGCTGTCTTTTTCAATGAGCATTTTTCCTGTATTATAATACGCAGTTATCATATGTTCATTTGCACTAATAACTGCCTTGCTTTGTGCATTTTGAAGTTCGCGCTTAATGCTCTCTAATACTTCAAAATATAATTTGTCATCCATATTCATCACCCTTTATATAAACCAGTTTTTTCATAATATGAAAGCAATATTTTTCTGAAATCATCTGAAATATTTAGCGCTATTTCTCTATTTCGTTGTAGACTACCTTGTTCATCCTACAGTAAACCACCACGAAAGTCAAGAAAAAATTAATCTCCTAAGAAAAGTCGAATCACGCCATCTTCGGCAATCTTAGCCCCTGCAGCTGGTTGTTGCCTTGTCACGACAGTTCCTTGCCCCAGAAACTCAATACGGTAAGTCGTATATTCATTAATGTCCGCTTTTTCCATCCCCACATAGTCTGGTACTTCAACATAGCGAACGTCTCCCCAAATATAGGCTTTTTCAATTTGCTCTGTTCGACGTTCTACACCTAAATAAGGCAATGCTTCCAATAAAATTTTGCGTGCAATTGGCGCTGCTACGACACCACCGTATTGAATGGTATCCCTTGGATTATCTACAGCGACATAAATTAAAATCTGTGGATCATCCATAGGTGCTACACCAACAAAAGATAAAATATATTCATTGGCTTTATAGCCACCTTCTGGCGATGGTTTTTGAGCTGTCCCCGTCTTTCCACCAACGCGGTAGCCCTCAATAAAAGCACCACGCCCACTGCCTCTTGCACCGACGTTTTCTAATACATAGCGCATCGTATCAGATGTTTCTTGACTGATCACTTGACGCCGAATCTCAGGCTGCCTAGCAAATAAAACTTCTCCCGTATAAGGATGCCGAATCTCAGAAACAATGTGGGGTGTCATTAAATTTCCACCATTGATCACTGATCCAACCGCTGTCACAAGCTGCAGAGGTGTCATGGAATTCCCTTGACCAAAAGCAGAAGTAGCCACTTCAACAGGTCCAATCACTGCTGGGTCAAAAATAAGTCCTTGGCTTTCACCGATCATATCTACACCCGTCTTTTCACGGAAACCAAAAGCATCAATGTAGTCAAATAACAGTTCTTTTCCCAAAAGCTCTACACCAATATGCATAAATCCTGGGTTGCATGAATTCATGATGACTTCCAACATCGTCTGAGTTCCGTGACCACCTGCTTTCCAATCTCGAATACGCGTTCCTTCAATCATGGAATGCCCAATACAACTAAATGTATCATCGAGCGCCATTAACCCTTCTTCAAGCGCCGCCGCATAAGTCATGATTTTAAATGTTGATCCAGGTTCAAATGTAGACCAAATCGGTAAATTTCGATTGAAAATTTCTTGATCATATGCTTGATAAGCAGCTGGATTGAATGTTGGACGAGAAGTGTTACCTAAAATTGCACCCGTATGAGGATCCATTGCCAAAATCATAATCTGATCTGGTCGGTAACGGGCCATCGCATTATCTGCTTCTCGCTCAATAATTTCTTGAATTCTTGCATCAACCGTTAAGACCATGTCCATCCCACGAGCTGACGGTGCATAAACATCTGAAAATCGTTCTAATGCATGTCCCTTTGCATCAGAAAAATACTGCCATGCGCCATTTGCTCCCATGAGATAGTCATTATACAACGCTTCAATGCCAGCTAATCCTTGATTATCAATACCTGTAAATCCCAATGTATGAGCCAGCATATTCCCGTGTGGATAATAACGCATCACATCATTAACCAAATAGACACCGTCGAGGTTAGCCTCTTTAATGACCCTCACTTGCTCATGACTTAACTTACGACCTTCTGGTTGAATTCGCTCAACATTCACTCGATTTGTTGCATGGTCATACATGTCTTCAAATGTTGAATCCAATACCTCTGCCAATAAATAGGCAACAGCATCAACATCTGTTACTTGTCGTGGTATGATAATGACCGAAGGTGCCACAACATTATTAACAATAATTTCTCCATGACGATCATAAATAATACCGCGTTGTCCTTCAATAGGTAAATTTCGAGACCATAAAGCCTCTGCATGAGCTGTAAATTCCTCAGGATTCAACACTTGTAAATATAACAAACGTATCAGAAGTGCCACAAAATAACAACCAACAGCTATGCCTAACCAAACCGTTCGTTTTCTAATCATACCTTCATGCTTCATCATTTCACCATCCAACTTAAACGTGCTAATTTAAGTATATGGCGGCGCTAATCAAAAAATGCGACTGGTTTTCATCTGTTTATTTACTAGATGTCAATATGAAAGCTTGTTTGTTTCTTTTTCGCTTTTTCATAAGTATCAATCAGTCTATCAACAGATTTAGCTAGAATCATAAAGTTGAAAATAAGTAAGCTGAAGGTCATTAACATCGCAAACATCGTACTCGCACCAATTACCCAAAACAAAAAGACTTTGTTCAAAATAAATGATGTTATGATGATAAACATTCTTTCTAAATTTGTAACTTTCATGAATTTCACCTCTAACAACCAAATTGTACAAATGATTTGTACTTCTCGATAATGGCATTATAAACCAATTAAGCATCTTTGTCAACAAAAAAGTTCAAATTTTTTAAACTTTGTTAAAATAACTTGAACTTTTTAAAGATTTAGCGTATAATAAACGAATTGAGGTGATCCATATGCGAAAAAAATTCACAACGGGTGAAAGATTAAAAGAATTGATGAGAACAAAAAACCTAAGGCAAGTTGATATCTTAGCCAAGACATTACCGTATCAAAAAAGTCTGGGTATTAAGATGTCAAAAAGTCACCTTTCGAACTATGTCAACGATCGGTCAACGCCTGACAACGAAAAAATGCGCTTACTTTCAAAAGCACTTGAAATTAGTGAACCTTGGTTGATGGGTTACAACATTGAAATGACGAATGAACCAACACGTACAGATGAGCGTGAAGCAGAAATCCTGCAAACTTATCGAAAGCTGACACAACCCAGACAAGAAAAAATACATGCGTTTGTTTATGCCCAGCTCATCGAACAAAATAACAGTTTCAAATCGGTTGATAAGCCAGAAAGATCACAGAACAAAAGTACTAAACCAATCTCTGAACCTATTTTTGTACTTGAAAAGAAAAATGGAACCGTTATTTATCCAAATGTAATCGGTGCTGCCGCTGGAGTCGGAACAAGCCATTATGCAGATTTAGATTTTGATGAACTCATGATTCCAAGCAGTGAAGCGTATGAACATGCCTATGTCATCCCAATGTATGTACGTGGCGATAGCATGGAACCCAAGTATTTTGACGGTGATATTATTTGGGTCGACACACGTGAGAAATCGATTGACATCCACCAAATTGGCGTCTTCGATACAGAAGATGGGCGTGTTGTCAAACAAATGGGGATTGATAAGTTAATTTCTATTAATCCAGAATATCCAGATATTAAACTTCACGAATATATGGATTTTTCAACGTATGGAAAAGTCGTTGACGTGATCCGTCGTGAACAATTAGAAGCATGGCAAAATGCGAGATGGGTCTAAAAGTTTCCTTTAGACAGTCTTTATAGTCCTTCGACCATCTCAATAAAGGCATCTCCACGTTCTTCAAAATCAACATACTGATCCCAACTGGCACATGCTGGCGCTAACAATAACACATCACCTGCTTCAGCTAACTTAACTGCTGCTTCAAAAGCCCCTTCCATGACATCAAAAATTTCACAATAGATCCCATGAGCTTTAGCCAGCTTCAAAAACCGTTCTTTTGCCTGTCCAAAAGCAAAAATCCCTTTGATATGCTTGAAATCTTCAGCCAAGGGTTCTAAATCATGATCACGATCCAAACCACCTGCAATCAAAACGACAGGTTGTTCAAAAGCGCGTAATGCTGTCTGTGTTGCGATCACATTGGTTGCTTTAGAATTGTTATAATATTTGACACCCTCAACTTCTTTAACAAATTGAAGACGGTGTTTCACACCTGAGAAACGACATAATACTGAAACAATCGCATCATTGGTTGCGCCATAAAGTTTACAAACAGCTACAGCGCCTAGAACATCTTGCATATTATGCTCACCTTTGAGCAAAATGTCATCTACTGCAATGATGGCTTCATCTTTATAATAAAGCGCATTATCAGCTAAATAAGCCCCTTCCACTTCTTTCTTCTGCGAAAAAGGGATCGTCTTTCCTTTCGTTTGCCATAATTGACTCACAATAAAGTCATCATCTGCATTATAAACAAAAAAGTCCGATTCCAACTGCTTTTTAACCAAATTCAACTTTGCTTGTCGATATTCTTTAAGATCCGTATGGTAGTCTAAATGAGCTTCTGTGATATTAAGAATCAATCCAATATGCGGACGAAAGTCTTCAATGCCCATCAGTTGAAAAGAAGAAAGCTCAGTAACCAAAACTTCATCAGCTTTCGCATCTTTTGCAACGACGCTAGAGACAAACCCAATGTTTCCGGCTAACTTAGACTTAATGCCACTTTCTTGCATCATTTCATGAATTAAAGTCGTCGTCGTCGTCTTTCCATTTGTCGCTGTAATACCAATAAAAGGCGCTTCACTGATGGCATAGGCAATTTCCACTTCACATACAATCGGAATCTTTCTTTTCTGTGCCTCGAGTAATAAAGGGGTTGTCTTGTAAGGAATGCCTGGATTTTTAACAATCAAGTCGAAACCAGTCTCTAATAGTGACATTGGATGTCCACCACAAATGACTTGAAATCCTTCTCTTTCCATTTCTTTGGCATCAGCGTTATCTTCATAAGATCTCCCATCATTAATGACGACATGCGCATCTAACGCTTTCAAAATCCTTGCTGCAGCCATTCCGCTTCGAGCCAAACCCATGACAAGTACATTTTTTCCTTTATATTTCATTGTCTTCAACATCTTTTCCACATCCTCATTTGGTGTTATTCACAAGTTTTCCACAACTATGTGGATTCAATCAAAATAAGACCAAGGTTTCCCTTGGCTATTAGCTCATTAAAAACATGATTTTCATGGCTATCATCCCCAAAAACAAAGTGACTAGCCAAAATACGAGGACGACTTTACGTTCACCCCAACCCGATAATTCAAAATGATGATGAAGAGGTGCCATTTTGAACAACCTTTTCCCACCTGTCTTTTTAAAATATAAAACTTGCAAAATAACTGATAATGTCTCAATCACAAAAATAAATCCGACGACAGCTAGCAACCAGTCATGCCCTAGTAAAATCACAACAGCAGCCATTAAAGCGCCAAGTCCTAATGAACCTGTATCACCCATAAAGACTTTTGCTGGATTAAGGTTAAATACTAAAAACCCAGCTAATGACCCTACCATAATCAAACAAAATAGTGCAATTGTATAATCCCCTTGTCTTAATGCAATCATACCTAGTATGCCAAAAACGATAAAGCTGCAACCACCCAGTAAACCATCTAACCCATCTGTCAAATTAGTCGCATTAGAACCTGCTAAAATCAAAAGCAAGACCCAAATACCATGTGCCCATGCTAAATCAAAGCGGATAAAACCTAAATTGACAACCGTCGGATAGCCAGAAGCCATCAATAAATAGAAAAAGGAAGCACCGATCAGAAACAAACCTAGCATTTTATGCTTCGGTCGAAGGCCTTTGTTATCTCTTTTTACAACAATAATAAAGTCATCGATAAATCCGATTAAACTACAACCAAACAGCGGTAAAAGTAACATGAAAAGCGTGGCGTTTAGCTTCATGTTCTCCCAAAATAAGAGACCAATCATGACCGTTATTAAAGTTGATAAAAGAAAGATGATTCCACCCATAGTTGGTGTTCCTGATTTTTTGATATGTGACTGCGGACCATCTGCTCGAATTGATTGTCCAAATTTAAGACGCTTTAGGAAAGGAATAAAGAGCGGCGCAATGATAACGGCAATGATGAAAGCTGTAAATATTGGTAATAATAGTGTTAGGTCCATGGGGACACCTCCGATTCTAAGCTACTTTTAAACTAAATAATTAAATGTCAAGTTTCCGTATAAAATATTTAGCAGTCGTTTTGTCACAAAAAAAACTGACTTTATCTTTCACAATTTGCTTTGTTTCGTGACCTTTCCCGAGTATCACGACAACGTCTTTTGGCTTTGCCATCTTCAAAGCGATCTCAATTGCTTTTTCTCGATCAATGCAAAGACGATAGTTTTGCCTGGCACTCCCTTTGATCATATCATAAACAATACTTTGCGGTTCTTCTGTCCGAGGATTGTCACTCGTAATAATGGCTTGTTTACTATAAGACAGCACATTTTTACCAAGCAATTCACGTGTCTTCCTAGGTGTATTTCCATCAGCACCCACTACTGTGATCACATGTCCGCCACAAACTGCCATCAAAGAAGTGAGTATCGACTTGGTCGCTTCAGGTGTCCTGGCATAATCAACAATGACTCTAATCTGACTCTCCGTTGAAAATGTATCAAATCTTCCTGTTAATTGAGGAAGTTTTGATAATAACTGTGAAATGTTTACCGGTTCGTATCCTTTGGAAACAAAATAAGCAATTGTCGCCAAGATGTTATAAACATTATAAAATCCAAAATAAGGAATTTCTATGTGACAAACAAAATTGCCTTTGTAATGAAGATCAAATTGTGTTTTATCTATCGCCAACTTGATATAACAAGCTTGGATGTCTGCTGATTCATTAAAACCGTAAGTCACTGTTTTTGCAACCGTCATGTTGCAAAAATCCAAACCTTGATCATCATCTATATTAATGATAGCTATTTTATCAATGGGTAAAGCAATAAAAGGGCGCTTCATTGTCCAACTTTCATTTATTTCTGCATCTTTACCACTATTGGTGAAGATTAGCGTATCTAAGTCAATGTAACTCACTTTTTTTTCTTTAATATCACACTGATAAACTTCCATTATAACATCTTTAGCTTTTTTTTCATAGCTTTTATCATTTATTTTTTTTAAAATTTCTGTGACTGTTCCTGTTTCACTCTCAATTCCTAATCCCAAGTAGCAGTGATGGATCATATGAGCAATTGTTGATTTACCACTTTTTCCAATAATACCAGTTATATTAAATGCGTTTCCTACTAATGTTCTGTTTTTCGTTACGTTCATTTTGCGACCTCCAAGTATAGATCCTTCCTTGTAGATAGCTTATGCGACCCAAGCTTAAAAAAGCACACACTTCAAAAAGAGCTCATGTTTTATCCACAGCGTATGTGTATCATGATATTGCTTTGTATGAGCTTTTGTGTTGGTTCGTTGATGAAAGTGTCCGCCACAAAACGTGAAGAGATGAAGCATACTAAAAGATGATAGCCAATACCCTGTTAAGGAGTATAGACAGCATTCTGGCGGTAGGAGCTTGAAAAACTTTAAGTTGCTGAAAAATTGTTTACAAACAGGTATCAACGTGATATAATTGACGTACAATAAAAAAAGAGCTACAAGATTGTCACGCACAACTTTCAGCTCTTACAATAATGTAAGTAACAACGCTAATCATCTGGCAGGAAGAGGCGCTGTTACTTTTTTCTAGTGCGCACGTAAATTCATAATCTTATGAATATGAATGTGCTATATAATTAGCTCCTGGTGGTATTCCTAGTATAAT
>WRKJ01000100.1 GCA_009778135.1 Defluviitaleaceae bacterium | reverse complement strand
CGGTGTTGGTCATGCGAGCGAACTCATGTTTAGTGGTCATCGGATTGATGCAGCCCGCGCGGCTGACATTGGCTTGGTCAATGCGGTCTATCCGCAAGCTGAGCTCATGGAAGTTGCTGTGAAACTCGCGAATAAAATGGGGAGAAATGCACCGATTGCAGTTGGTGCACTTAAGAAAGCCATGTATGCTGGCATTGAAACAACCCTTGAAAAAGGATTGGAAATTGAAGCACATGCGTTTTCCAAGCTTTTTGAAACAACGGATGCTAAAGCAGGTTTACGTGCTTTTAACAACAAAGAAAAGTATGCGTATAAAGGTGAATAATCACCTTTATCTCATGCGTTTTATGTTAGCGTTTTGAGGAAAAATAATAAACCACGAAGGGATTGAAAGTCATGAATTGGAAAGACGTGTATCAAGAGAAATTAACGACCGCAGATGAAGCAGTCAAGCGTATTAAATCAGGGGATCGAGTTGTGATGGGGATTGGTGCTGGTGTATCAGCGACATTAAATGAAGCTTTGATCAACAATCATGCAGCTTACCAAAATGTGGAAATTGTCAATATTTTGCCCATTATTAAAACAGATTATTTGAAACATGAGCTCGCATCTCATTTTCATACAAATTCTTTATTTGTTCATAACCCTTCAAGAAAACTTGTCAATGAGGGCATCGGTGACTACACGCCATGTTTCCTTTACCAAACGCCTGAGTTGTGGACGGGAGAATTGCCTGTCGATGTGGCATTCATTCAAATTTCCAAGCCAGATAAGCATGGGTATTGTAGCTACGGGATTGGTGTAGATTACACCAAGTCTGCTGCTGATCAGGCGAAACTCGTGATCGCTCATGTCAACGATCAGATGCCGAGAACGCACGGTGATAGCTTTATCCATGTTTCTGAACTTGATGTAATTGTTGAACATTCAGAACCACTTTTAGCGCCACCCACTCAACCGATTGGTGAACTTGAGACAGCAATTGGAAAACATTGTGCGAGTCTGATTCAAGATGGTGATTGTTTACAGCTGGGCTATGGAAAAATACCTGATGCGGTGCTCTCATTTTTAACGGATAGAAAAGACCTCGGGATTCATACAGAAATGTTTTCTGATGGTGTGGTGGATTTGGTGAATGCGGGTGTGATTAACAATTCAAAGAAAAATTTTAACCCTGGTAAAATTATTTCTGCTTTCTTATTAGGGACGCAAAAACTTTATGATTTTGTGGATGACAATCCGTCAGTTCTCATGTATCCTGTGACGTATACGAATGATCCCTATATTGCCGGTCAAAATGATAATTTAGTGAGCATTAACGGTTGTATTCAAGTTGATTTACTCGGCCAAGTCGCTTCAGATACAATGGGGATGCAACAGTTTTCGGGTGTCGGTGGTCAAGTTGATTTCGTACGAGCAGCAGCTATTAGTAAAGGGGGTCGTTCCATTCTTGCGATGCCTGCAACTGCAAAAGGAGATACCATCAGTCGCATTGTGCCTTTCTTAGATCATGGTGCCGCTGTGACGACAAGTCGTCAAGATGTGCATTATATTGTAACTGAATTTGGTGTAGCAAACTTAAAGCACAAAACATTAAAGGAAAGAGCACGTGCACTCATCAACATTGCCCACCCGAAGTTTCATGATGAGCTAAAAGCAGCTTTTGAACAACGGTTCAATGTCGCTTTCTAACATCGCTAAAAAAATAAAGAGGAGACATACAACCAATGAAAATAAAAAATCGATGGGTCATATTAGGTATTGCCTTTTTAGCTAATTTAATTGTGGGTTCGGCATATGCATGGGGTGTTTTGTCTGTACCACTCAGGGATGAATTTGGATTTACAACGGCACAAACAGGACTTGCGTTTTCCTTTGCGTTAGGCTTGATTGCGATTTGGATGACACTTTCAGGAAAAATCATTGCGAAAGTAGGGCCACAACCGATTATATTTGTTGGTGGTCTTGCAGCAGGTGCCAGTTGGATTTTATCTAGTTTTATTACCGATGCTGCTTGGACCATGTTTGTGTATTATGGTGTGATTGGTTCGATTGGCATCGGACTTGTATATGGCACATGTGTACCGACCGCTTTGAAGTGGTTTCCAGATAAGCGTGGTCTTGCAGGTGGGATTATTGTCGGTGGTTTCGGTGGTGGTGCAGTGGTGTTTGCTGAAATCTTTCGTGCGACCATTGCCGCTTGGGGCATTCAACAAACATTTCTTAATTTCGGAATTGCGTTTATCATTATCGTGCCGGTGGCTGCACTGTTTATTTCGCCACCTCCAGAAGGGTATGTACCCGCAGGCTTTACCCCACCAAAACCAGCAGCAGGTGCGACGCCATCAACTTCAACAGATTTAACAGCAACAGATGCATTAAAAACAGGAAGATTCTGGATTCTTTTGTTTATCTTTGCTTTCTCGTTGACTGGTGGCATCGGGATTATCGGTCAAGCAGGAAATATTGCTTTACATCGCTTGGATGCGACCCCGGGGCAAATATCCATGGCTGTCTTGTTCTTAGGTGCGGCGAATACACTCGGAAGAATCATCTGGGGTTTAATTTCAGATAAGATCGGTAGAAATATTTCATTGGGCTTAATGATTTTCATTTCAGTGGCAAGTTTCTTACTTTTATTAACGACTAACCCGAATACAGTCTTCCCATTGTTTATTATTTATGTGATGGGCGTGGGTCAAGGATTCGGTGGTGTTGCAGGTGTCTTCCCAGCGATTACAGCTGAGAATTTTGGGATTACGCATACAGGTGCTATTTTCGGCCTCGTTTTCTTTGGCTTTACGATTGCCGCTTTTGCCGGACCAACGATACAAGGTTCTATTTTTGATCACATGGGTTCTCATAACGGCGGCCTCATTTTCTCTGCGATAACAGGCATGATCGCCATTGTTTTAACGGTTATTCTCGTTCAAGCAAAGAAAAAGGCATTGGGAAAAGCGAAGTAAGCAACTTAATAACTTATGATGGGAGAATGAACGATGACAAACAGAGTCTGTCAAGCTTTAGGGATTAAATATCCCATTATTCAAGGTGCCATGCAGTGGGTGTCAGATGCATCTTTGGTTGCGTCCGTCTCTGAAGCAGGTGGCTTCGGGGTGCTTGCTTCTGCAGATGCTCAAAAAGAAAACATCCGTGTGGAAATTAAAAAAGTTAAACGAGCAACAACGAAGCCTTTTGCAGTGAATATTACGATTATTTCTCAGACGGCAAAGGATATTCTTGATGTTGCCATTGAAGAAAAGGTACCTTTTGTCGTCTTAACAGCTGGTAATCCTAAACCTTTTATTCCGTTGTTAAAAGAAGCAGGTATTGCGTTTCTTTCTGTTGTCGCAACGGTTAAACAAGCCATTAAAATGGAAGAACTCGGTGCATCTGTTATCGTCGTAGAAGGTCAAGAAGCAGGTGGACACATCGGTGAAATGACCAGTATGACGTTCATTCCACAAGCAGTCGCTGCTGTTAATGTTCCCATTGTGGCTGCAGGTGGGATTGCAACTGGTCATGGGATGGCTGCAGCATTTGCGTTAGGAGCTGAAGGCATTCAAATGGGAACAGCTTTTATGGTGAGTCAAGAATGTACCATTCATCAAAATGTCAAAGATGCCCTTATTCAAGCTGATTCGGGTGACAGTGTTGTGACAGGTCGTAAACATCATCATGCAGTGCGCTGCATTGCAAATGAATTAACAAAAGCTTTTGCAACACTTGATGAAAAAAATGCACCTGTGGAAGACTATGCGGCGATTGGAAAAGGTGCGACTTACAAAGCGTCAAGAGAAGGTGATGTGATCCATGGATCGGTGATGGCTGGACAAATTGTCGGACTTGTCAACAGTGAAAAAACGACAGCTGAAATTATTCAAGACACCATTGCTGAATATAACACTGTCATTCGTCAATTACTTGAGATGTCTTAATTCACATCTATGATTAACATGTTCATGTGAGGGAATGCGCACACGCCCTCATGATCAATAACAAAAATACTGGAGGAAAGCTTATGAAAGAAGTAGTCATTGTCAGTGCGGCACGGACGCCGATTGGCAAATATGGTGGCGGGCTCAAACCGTTTAGCGCATCCGATTTAGGTGGTTTAGCGATTAAAGAAGCGTTAAAACGTGCTGGTATCGAAGGCAAGAAAGTAGATGAAGTCATTTATGGTGTTGTTGTACCCGCAGGTCAAGGTCAAATTCCAGGTCGTCAAGCATCTATTAAAGGGGGAATTCCCCATGATGTTCCTGTTGTCACGATTAATAAAGTGTGTGCTTCAGGATTAAAAGCAGTAACGATGGCAGCTCAAGCCATCAAAGCAGGAGATGCTGATGTGATCGTCGCAGGTGGCATGGAAAGCATGACCAACATTCCTTATTTATCGCAAAACATGCGCTGGGGTGCACGGATGAATGGTGTCACCATGGAAGATGCGATGATCAAAGACGGTTTATGGTGTCCTGAAAATGATGCGCATATGGCAGTGATTGGTGGATCAGTTGCTTCAGAATTTTCAGTGACACGCGAAATGCAAGATGAATGGGCGTTGCGTAGTCAGCAAAGATGGCAGGCTGGAGAAGAAAAAGGTGTCTTTGATGAAGAAAGATTTCCAGTTGACATTGTCAGTCGAAAAGGAACGACGACTTTGATCAAAGATGAGCAACCACGACCAGAGACAACGAAGGAAGCCCTTGAAAAGTTAAAGCCACTCTTCATCAAAGCGGGTACCATTACCGCTGGGAATGCGCCGAGTACAAATGATGGTGCGGGTGCTTTCGTTTTAATGAGTCGTGAAAAAGCGACAGAACTCGGCGCACCTATTTTAGGGGTCGTTAAAGATTATGCACAAGCTTCTCAAGCATCACGTTATATTGCGACTGTTCCTGGACTTGCCATGAAAAAATTAATGGCAAAACATAACCTTTCTCTTGATGACATTGATTTAATCGAAATTAATGAGGCGTTTGCTGCTGTCACGTTAATTAGTGCATTAGGTGTTTTAGGCATGGATCCAGAAACATTAGATCAAAAAGTCAATGTAAATGGTGGCGCTGTTGCAGTTGGACATCCGATCGGTGCAACCGGGGCGCGAATCATCATGACATTGTTGAATGAATTACGACGCAGCGGGAAGAAGTCAGGCGTTGCAGCGATTTGTTCTGGTATGGGACAAGGAGATGCGATTTGGATTGAAGCGGAATAAGGAAGGAGTAGAAAATATGAGTATTCAAAAAGTGATGGTCATTGGTGCGGGACAGATGGGAGGCGGGATTGCACAAGTCATGGCAGCAGCTGGCATCCCAACTTATTTAAATGACATGGAGCTAGAAATTGTACAGCATCGGATCGCATTTATCGAAGGTTTGCTAACGAAAAGTGTTGCGAAGAATAAAATAACCGAAGAAGAAAAAGAAAAAACGTTGCAAAATTTACATCCTTCTGTTAACCTAGAAGATGCGGCAACTTGCGATTTGGTTGTGGAAGCCATTGTCGAAAACATGGAAATCAAGTGTCAAGTGTTCAGTCGCTTAGACCAAATTTGTCAGCCTGATTGTATCCTTGCTTCAAACACGTCGTCATTACCCATTACTGAAATTGCAGCAAGTACCACACGACCTGAGAAAGTCATTGGGATGCATTTTATGAATCCAGTTCCGATCATGAAATTGGTTGAAATTATTAGAGGATTAGCGACGACAGATGCAACCTATCAAGCCATTCACGATTTGACATTGGTGCTTCATAAAACACCTGTAGAAGTGCGGGATGTTCCTGGATTTATTTCAAATCGTGTGTTACAAATGATGATCAATGAAGCCATTTATTGCGTATACGAAGGCGTTGCCAGTGTGGAAGACATTGACACTGTCATGAAGCTCGGGATGAATCATCCCATGGGTCCGCTTCAACTCGCTGATTTTATCGGTTTAGATACCGTTTTAGCCATTATGGAAACGTTGTACGAAGGGTATTCAGACTCTAAATACCGACCGTCACCCCTTTTAAGGCAGTATGTCAAAGCGGGATGGCTAGGCAAAAAGGTTGGACGTGGATTTTACCAGTATGATTAATTGAAAGGAGTTTTTGATGATACAGTCGATCTTACCTCATTTATATCGGATTGAAATTCCATTACCTAACAGTCCATTGAAAACGTTAAACAGCTATATCATGACTTCAAATGATCGTCACCTGATCGTAGATACAGGCTTTAATATGCCTGAATGTCTTGAAACCATGCGAAATGCGATTGAAATACTAGGTCTTGATATGACGAAGACAGATATTTTAGCAACGCATTTGCATGCTGATCACAACGGGTTGATTTCACAAATCATGTCGGAGACATCTGATGTTTACATGGGACGTATTGACAGAGAGATCTTTTTGCGAATCATGACAGATGGTGATACGTATTGGCAAGTCGCTGAAGCCAGGTATGAGCAAGAAGGCTATCCAAGTGAAGAAATGGCTCAGACAAGGCTGTGGAATCCGGCACGAAAATTTGTTTCAAGTGGCGTATTTGAGATCACAGCATTAGATGATGGAGATGTGGTGCGTTGTGGTGGGTTACAGTGGCAAGTCATGTTAACGCCTGGTCATACACCTGGTCACATTTGTTTGTACGAACCGCATCACCGCATTTTGATTGCTGGTGATCATGTGCTATTTGACATTACACCCAATATCACATGGTGGCATGATTCAAGAGATGCTTTAGGTGATTATTTGACGAGTCTTGAACGGATATCGACGTTAAAAGTGGCGCTGACGTTAACAGGTCATAGAGGCAATGAAGGAAATTTCCATGAGCGTGTTAAAGCACTACAACGACATCATGCAGATCGATTGCAAGATGTGCTTGAGCTTGTGAAGGAACAACCCGGTATTTCAGGTTATGAGATTGCATCCAAAATGACATGGTCCATTCGATCAAATTGGACTGATTTCCCACCCGGTCAGCGGTGGTTTGCTGTTGGAGAAGCCATTTCACATCTTGATCATCTCGTCTTATTAAGGAAGCTACAAAGGCATCACGTCAATGGGATTCATACTTACAGGTGTCGTTGACGATAGTTGAGGTCACATAAAAGGGTAACACATTTTAAAATAAAGGAATGATGCTGATGATCTATCCATTTAAAGGAAAGTCACCACAAATTGCTGAGTCGGCTTTTGTTGCTGATTATGTCACGATTACGGGTGATGTCACCATTGGAGAAAACTGTTCCATTTGGTTCAATACGGCGATCCGAGGTGACATGGCACCGACCATTATCGGAGACCGCGTTAATATTCAAGACAATTCCGTGTTGCATCAAAATACGAACATGCCCCTCATCATTGAAGATGATGTCACCATTGGACACACTTGTATTGTCCATGCCGCAACGGTTCGAAAAGGTGCACTGATTGGAATGGGTGCGATCATTTTAGATGGGGCTGAAATTGGTGAAGGTGCTTTAATTGGTGCGGGAAGTGTGGTCGCACCGGGGAAAAAAATCCCACCTAACACACTCGCAATGGGAAGTCCGGCGCGCGTGATTAGAGCGTTGACAGAAGCAGATAAAGCCCCTATGATTGCTGGTGTTAGGATTTATCAAGAAAAAGCGAAGATTTATAAAGAGATGCAAACTAAAAAGTAAAATAGATGCGATTTAGGTCGAATCTATTTTACTTCTGTGCCAGACATGGCTATGTTCTAAACGGTGAAAGTCCGTAGCGGAGGTACTCGTCTCTACTAACTGCTAAGCACAAGGTGATGCTAGAATAGAAATTACACAAGGCAAAGGGAGAGTACCTCAACACTTAGACATAGAGTTTTACGTCCGTTTAGGTAAGACTATAGTTGAAAATGAGTGTTTAAAATAGGTGGGTACTGTAGTTAGTTTGTCGATTTTTGTCGAGTGTTTTTTGTTGACAAAGGTGTAGGTTTGATATATAATTTAAAAAATTGATAGAACATATTGATTTCTCAGCTTTAGTAATAAAAAGTGATCAAGAAGCCGGTGCTATCGAAGAAAAAACCGCATCATATTTTATGGAAAAGTTAGGGGTCAAATTAGAGGAGTTGGATATCTCACAGTCTGTTCCAAATTTAGTAAGCAACGAAGAATCATCAATTTCGTTTCTTAACTTTTCAGTTCCACCAATTACACCATTTAGGGGACCAATAGAATGGCTTGAGATGCATCCAAATACTTTTGCGGGTAAATATGGTGGAACGTTATTCGGCTTGAGCACTGCTATAACATATGCCTTACAGCGTGGAATAAATACTATTTATTATGGTATTCATGATGACGATAGAACCGCTTATCCAGAAAATACAAGAGATTATTTTGATACTTTGGCTAAGTTAGTAGAAATAGAAACAGGAAGAGCGTTTAATATACTTACACCACTTATTGAAATGTCAAAATCAGACGTTATTCTACTTGGAGAAAAAATGGGTGTGGAATTAGAAAAAACTCGTTCATGTGGAAGTGCACAAATAATTCAATGTGGAATATGTGGTGCTTGTAAAGCGCGTAGAAAAGCATTTGAAAAAAGTGAAATACCTGATAATACTAACTATCAAAATGAAATTCCTAAACTAATTGTTACTAGCAATGCTGGCTAATGATTTCAGAGGAAGGTGTCATCGTGGAGCATAAAGGAACAAAGAAGATTGAAACTAAAAGGTTATCATTACGACCGTTTACAACCGATGATGCAAACTCAATGTACAATAACTGGGCAAACAACCCAGAAGTAACCAAGTATCTTTCATGGGAATTTCATGAAAATATTGATGAAACTAAGCAACTATTAATGAATTGGATATCCGAATATAAAAATATGGCATACTATCAATGGGCTATTGTTATGAAAGAGGAAAGTAATGAACCCGTTGGCAGTATTAGTGTAGTTGGAAAAAATGACTTAGTTAAATCATTAGCAATCGGATATTGCATTGGAAAACAATGGTGGAATAAAGGAATTACATCAGAGGCATTAGCAGCTATTGTTAAATTCTTTTTTGAGGAAGTTAAGGTTAATCGAATCGCAGCTAATTTTCTTCCAGAAAATTCCAATTCAGGAAAAGTTTTGAGTAAATGCGGATTTAAATATGAAGGAACGTTGAGAGAATCTACTTGGAGTCATAGCCATGGAATATCTGACTCAGTGATTTATAGCATTTTGAAAAAGGATTATGATGATTTAAATCACGACTAACTATAAGAATCATCTGGAACTAACCTAGATAAACTGTGATTCCACAAATAGGAAATCACAGTTTTTGATTATGATCTAGTATCATAAAAGTTACCCCAGAAAAGGCGCAAAGTTATGATACAGCATTGAAAAGTGAAGCAGTAAAGTTAGAGAAAAAATAGGAACGGCTAAGGCAACAGTAGAGCTTAAAGTGCCACAAAAAACCTGGAGCACAACAACAAGCGCTCCAGGTTTTATTTTGTTATTCAGCTGAGAATGGTAGCAACGCCATATGGCGTGCTCTTTTAATTGCAACAGTTAATTTACGTTGGTATTTAGAGCTTGTTCCAGTCACACGTCTTGGTAAGATTTTACCGCGATCTGAGATGAATCTTTTCAGTAAGTCAGCATCTTTATAGTCGACAACTGCAATTTTATTGACGGTGAAGTAACATACTTTACGACGACGACGTCCACGATTATATTGAGCCATTTCGTTTAGCCTCCTTTTAGCATTTTTTATTTAGAATGGTAAATCATCATCAGAAATGTCAATGGTAGCATTGAAATCAGGTGTTGTCCCATGGTTACCACCGGTTTGCGTTGGGAAGGGTTGCGCTGATGGGTTGTTCATGCCATGGTTTTGATTTCCAGTAGGAAAGGGTTGAGATGGTTGTTGCCCGACGGGTGTGCCAGAGCCAGGGAAGCCATTGAAACCATCGTTGCCACCAAATCCAGGTTGCATCCCTTGTCCAGCAGCACTTTTTGGTTCTAAAAATTGCACGCTATCTGCAATGACATCAGTGGTATAACGCATCTGACCATCTTGACCTTGATAGCTTCCTGTTTCAATACGTCCATCAACACCAATCAAAGCCCCTTTTTTTAAAAATCTCGCCATGTTTTCTGCTTGTGCACGCCAAGCGACACAACCAATGAAATCTGCTTGACGTTCACCGTTTTGATTGGAGAATTGACGATTAACAGCAACGGTAAAACGCAGATTTGCAATATTATTGGTTGTATATCTTAATTCAGGATCACGTGTTAAACGCCCTACTAATACGACTCTATTAATCATGATTGTCAACCTCCAAATGGTTTAATGAAGCTTATTCAGATCTTGGTTCTCTTTTTGGACGCGTATCTGGTTTGATAACTGGCGCTTTTACTTCATCAATGCGAACAACGATATGTCGCATGATTGATTCATTGATTTTAACAAGTCGATCAAATTCATCGCATGCTTCACTTGTGGCTTCGACATTTAATAAAACGTAGAATCCTTTCGTGAAGTTTTTGATTTCGTAAGCTAAGTTACGCATTCCGATCTCTTTCACCTCTAAAACTTTTGAATCCATTTTTGTGAAGATTTCAGTGGTAAAGGTGACTAACGCTTTACGTGCTGCTTCTTCAACATCAGGACGAACGATGTACATTACTTCGTACTTTTTCATGTTTTACACCTCCTTATGGTCTAGCGGCTCACTGCCTTGTAGGTATGCGAGCAAGAAGTATTATCTAAAATACTAACAATTAAATATTCTACCACAATCTAGCCTAGAATTCAAGAAAAAGTTTAAAAACTTGATTCATCGTGTTTTTTCTATCAACTGACGACGGGTCAGTAAGGAGCGATTTGAAAGGGTAGGATGAAAGGTGAAGGGTAATAGGCTTTAATAAGCTTTTAGGATGTCGATAAACAAGGCTAACCCATCTTCAAGGACGTCCATGTCAAAGTCGAATTTTTCATTGTGAAGCGGTGCGGTGTCACCGATACCTAAGAAGAAAAACAAGATGGGGCAAACTTTCCGATAGACGCCAAAGTCTTCCGCTTGTAAAACAGGCTTTTTTAGTTCCCGAATGGTTGGGATCGACGTTTTCACAAGGTTGACTAAGTGAGGGTCATTGATGACTGCATCGTAGCCATCTAGAAAGCGCATCGATGTTGTTGTGCCAAAGGTCGCATCATGATCAGCTGCGATTTGCAGCAAGCCTTGTTTCAACTGTTGATGAATAATGGGGTCGTAAGAGCGAAGGGTGCCATATAGTTTCGCATCATCTGAAATGACATTTCGAACAGTGCCAGCATGCATTTCACCAAATTTCAATAAACGAAACACGTCTTTTGGTAATGCGGCTTCCATCTCGTAAGCGTCGACGAGAAGTTTGCTTGCCACATGACAGGCATCAATCCCTAATTCGCTATCGGCAACATGAGCGGCACGACCTGTGATGTGAAGGTCTATTTCACTAGCCGTTGCCATCAATTCATTGGCACGTGTCCAAATTGAACTTTTTTCTTTGCCGGGCCAAAGATGTAAGCCGAAGATGGCTTCTACTTGTAGGTGTTGCAAAATACCCGAATCAACAATGACATTGGCACCCGCTTCTTTTTCTTCAGAAGGTTGGAAAATTAACACGACATTTTGATTAAGGGTCGTGTAATGGTCATTTAACCAATGGGCGAGGCCCAATAAAATCGACATGTGACCGTCATGGCCGCAAGCATGCATGCGACCTTCATGTGTGGATGCAAAAGGCAAACCCGTTGCTTCTTGAATCGGTAAGGCATCCATATCAGCACGAAACGCAATGGTGCGTTCTTTTTGATGATCAAAATGCAAAATCAAACCGGTTTGCACTTGATGAATCGTACAATCAAAATCTTTGATGACATTTAAGAGATAAGCTTGTGTTTTAAATTCTTCAAATCCCAATTCAGGAATTTGATGTAAATCCATTCTAAAGGTCGTTAATAAACGCATCTAATCAACTCCTTATATAACGCCTGTGTTGCTGTGATATAATCTTCGTTTTTGACACCAATGATCATATTTAACAACTTTGGACTTTGTGCAATAAATGAAATGTTGATCCTAGCAGTTCCTAAAGCAGCAAAGACACGACTTAAAAACGTGGCGTCATCAATGATTTGTCGACCCACAATGGTCATGAGGGCAATGCCATCTTTAATTTCAATCTCATCCGCAATGAGTTCGCGTTTTAAAACGTCAACCAAATCTTCAAGACAGTGTGCCACTGATGCTTTTTCCACCACGACGCCGACATGATCAATGCCAGTTGGGACATGTTCAACATTAACATGATAACGACTAAAAATTTCTAATGCTTTTTCTAAAAAGCCAAGCTCTGTTGACATGTGATCTTTGTAAAGGGTAAAGGATAAAAAGTCTTTTTTTCCTGAAATGCCGACCACTTTAGACTCAGTTGCAGCGGATTCTGTGCCATTGCAAATAAGGGTGCCCGGTGCATCAGGGTCGTTGGTATTTTTAATGTGAATCGGGATGCCAGCGTCGCGAACGGGATGCGCACTTTCTTCATGCAACACATTGGCACCCATATAAGTCAGTTCACTTAACTCTTCGTAAGTGAGTCCTGAAATGGCAGGCGGATCGGTAATAATGCGTGGATCAGCGACCAAAACGCCGGAGACATCTGTGAAATTTTCATACTTGGTTGCTTTCAAACTGGCTGCAACAATGGCGCCTGAAATGTCACTCCCACCCCGACCAAACAATTTAATTTTACCATTGGGATAAGCACCGTAAAAGCCAGGAATGACAACTTGTGCGGTGCCGACTTTAGCTTTTAACTTAGCCTGTGTTGTTTTAAAATCAACGTCACCACTGGCATTAAAAATAATGACATCTTTGGCATCGACACAGTTAAACCCCAAATAATCACTCATCAAATGTGCCGTTAAATATTCGCCACGGCTGACCAAGTCATCAACGGATAATAAGTGTTGATCTAAGTCAGCTTTAATGCGAGAAAGGGCTGCTTCAATATCGAAGGTTAACCTAAGCTCTGTTTTGACCGTCATAAAGCGGGTGGCGACTTCTTGCCAAAGTGACTCATAGCTGATTCCATGTTTGGCATGCGTGTGAATGACATATAAAAGGTCAGTTAATTTGTTATCAGTGGCTTCTCTTTTGCCAAGTGCTGATACGACAATGATGCGACGATCCCCATTACTTTCTACGATTTTTTTAACTTTTTTAAACTGGTCTTCCGATGACAAAGATGACCCACCGAATTTACATACCAACATGTTTGTATCTTCAACTCCTTCTATTGAAAAGGGGCCATCGGCCCTTAAATTAAATCTTCGTTTGCCATTTTGAGTGCAATTTGAACAGCATTGGTTGCTGCGCCTTTTCGAATGTTATCGGCGACACAGTAAAAAAGCAGGCCATTAGGTGCTGATAAATCACGACGAATACGGCCGACAAACACAGTCGCAGCGCCTTCAGCCATGACTGATGTCGGGTAGAGGTGGTTAGCACCATCATTGGCAATGACGATGCCTTCATGCGCTTCAAATGCAGCGACAATGTCTGATATTTCAAAAGCATTTTCTAATTCCACACGGACGCTGACTGCATGACCATTCATGACTGGGACACGGACACAAGTTGCTGAAACGGGTAAGTCAGGCAGATTCAAAATTTTACGTGTTTCATTGACCATTTTCATTTCTTCTTTCGTGTAATCATTTTCTAAGAAGACGTCAATTTGGGGAATACATGTTTGGCTAATGTCATGGGGATAAAAGATCGGTGCTTCGCCTGCTAATGTTCGCACCAAATCAGCTTGTCCAGAGGCACCACTGCCACTGACAGCTTGGTAAGTTGAATAAGAGATGCTTTTTAAACCGAAAGGTTTAAGAGCAGAAAGCGGTAGCACGGATTGAATGGTTGAACAATTTGGATTAGCGATCAGCTTATTTAGCTTGGCATCTGGAAAATTAACTTCTGGTACGACAAGACCGATTTCGGGATGTTCTCGCCACGCACTCGAATTATCAATGACGACTAAGCCTTTATCGCGGGCAATCGGTGCATATTCTGTTGAAATACTGCCACCTGCTGAGAAAAACGCCAACTGATAACCATCAAACGCATCAGCAGTCAGCGTTTCAACATGATAGTCTTTATCTTTAAAAATGATCACTTTACCGGCACTTCTAGCGGAGGCAAGTAATCTCAACCGTCGGATAGGAAAATCAACTTCTTCTAAAACTTTCAAAAAGGTTTGACCGACTAAACCAGTCGCACCGACTAAACAAACGTCGTAAAACTTTTTATTCACGATGAGCAACTCCCTTTGATTTTAATCTTTTTTGCCAAATAAAACATCTTCCATGTTATATAAGCCGACTGCTTGATCACTTAACCACTGGGCACCTTTGATGGCGCCTTTAGCAAAAATGGCTTTGGACAAAGCTTCGTGCTTAATCGATAAAATTTCATCAGCACCTGCAAATAAAACTTCGTGTTCCCCTACGATAGAGCCGCCACGAATGGTATGAACGGCAATTTCTTTTTCGTTTCGTTTGCAAATGCCTTCACGACCGTAGATCACTTGGTAATCTAGCTGTTCATTAGCTGCATGTAGGAGCATTTTTGCTGTTCCAGACGGCGCATCAATTTTGTGATGATGGTGCTTTTCAATAATTTCAATATCAAAATCCGACCCTAAAACATGTGCAGCTTCTCGAACCAGACGTTCCATTAAAATGATCCCGAGGCTATAGTTACCACTGTATAAAACAGGCACTTCCTGACTCAGGCTGTTAATCCATTCAAATTGTGCATCGGTGTAGCCCGTTGTAGCAATGACAGCAGGTACTTGATTCGCTTTGGAAAAAGTCACAATACTTTCAATGCCTTCTGGATGAGAGAAGTCGATTAACACATCAAACTGTCCTGTTGCTGCTTCGGTCGCGCGTTTTAAATCTGGGACGATGGTAACTGAATCTCCTCGTTCGATTAATTCTTTGTAGACCACTGTTCCCATTTGGCCATTTCCAACGACTAATACATTCATGGTTTCATGAGCCTCCTTTTTGATTGACAAGTTGCTTAATTTCTGTTGTTAATAAAGGGTTGATGTGTTGCTTGCCCGCTGGACTTAATTCATCTAAAGGCAATCGCATGAATCCGGAATCAAGACCTAATTGTTGCATCACATATTTGAGTGGAATGGGATTGGTTTCAATGAAAAGGGCATGAACCAAGTCTAAGTAATGGTGTTGTAAGCGAAGACTTTCATCGGTGTTTCCAGCTAAATAAGTCATCACCAATTTCTGGACGGTTGCAGGCATGAAATTGGCCCACACACTGATCACACCTGATGCACCCAAACTTAATAACGGCACAATGGTGTCATCATTACCACTGTATAAGTGGAACGTATCTGAGACGAGACGGCTCACTTTAACAGCATAAGAGAAGTCACCTGTTGCATCTTTAATGCCGACAATGCGGTCATGCTGAGCCAATTGTTCAACGACATGAACGGGTAAATGACAGCCAGTACGCGCAGGTACGGTGTAAAGAATGATGGGGATGTTCACTTCATTTGCGACACTTTCAAAATGTTTAATCAGGCCTGAATCATTGGTCCGGTTATAATACGGGGTAATTAACAACAAGGCATCAACACCTAAAGCTTCAAAAGCTAAACTGGCTTCGACGGCTGTTGCTGTTGCATTGCTTCCACTGCCTGCAATAATGGGAATCCGACCTGCTGCATGGTTGACGACGAATGCCACCATTTCTTTTTCTTCTTCAAAAGTCATGGTACAAGATTCCCCTGTTGTTCCTAAAATTAAAATGGCCGCACTGCTTTGTTCAATGTGAAATTCAATCAAGTGTGAAAGTCTGTCGTAATCAACAGTTCGATCAGCTTTAAACGGCGTGATCAAGGCAGGGATTGAACCTTTCAAGTTAAACGTCATTTTTAAAACCTCGTTTCTTTTTTTCAGTGACTTCATAATGTAACAAATCTTCAAATGTTTGTCGACGAATCACTTCATGGGCGATGCCATCTTTGACAAAAACCACAGCGGGTGTCACATTTTTGTTGTATTGATTACTCATGGAATAGCCATAAGCACCTGTTGCATAGGTGACCAATAAATCGCCTTGGCTTGCCACAGGTAACAAACATGCTTCAATGAGAATGTCACCTGATTCACAACATTTTCCAGCCACGGTGACTTTTTCAGTTTTCGGTGCATCCATGCGATTGGCGATGTCACATGCATACTTCGCTTGATACAAAGAAGGACGCAAGTTATCACTCATGCCACCATCAACAAAGTAATACAACTTTTCTGGCGTTTGCTTTTGATAGCCAACTGTATATAAAGTGCTTCCTGCATTTCCGACGAGACTTCGACCGGGTTCGATCATGAGTTTCGAAATGGTGACCTGTTGCTCGGCTAACGCTTTTTCAACATAGCTGATAAGTGAAGTCAAAGATTCACCTAAGTCCAACGGTTGATCAGCTGCTGTGTATTGAATGCCGAAGCCACCGCCAATATTGAGGACGAGTGGTTCATTAAATGCTTTTAAATAAGTGACCAATTTATCAATGGAAGCATACCAAGCGGTCAAGTCAAAAATTTGTGAACCGATATGTGAATGAATGCCTTCTAACTTTAAGTAAGGGTTGTTGGCAAGCAAATCGAGGCATTTTCGACATTCTTCGCTTTCCCACGCGAAGCCAAATTTTGAGTCGATGTGGCTCGTTATAATATATTCGTGGGTATGGGCTTCGATACCGACATTTAGCCTGAGCATGATGTTCATTTCTTGCTGATACTTTTGGGCGAGTTGACCGATGACTTCAAGCTCCATCACATTGTCGCAAATGATGTGTTGGACACCCCATTTAAAAGCCAGGTCTAATTCTTCAAGACTTTTATTATTTCCATGGAAATAAATGCGATTTCGTGGCATGTTAGATTGGGTTGCGACGAACAATTCACCACCGGTTACAACATCAAGTCCCAAACCGTATTCGGCAACAAGATTCAGTAAGTAAATCGCTTGGAAAGCCTTTGAAGCATAGATGATTTGAGTCGAGAATTGTGTTGATTTAAAACGGTCAACAAAAGTGGCAAGTGTTTGCTCAATGTGCTGCTGGTCATAAACATACAGCGGTGTTTTAAATTGATCAGCAAGTGCCGTTGCTTTAACACCACCGATTTCTAAGATTGACATGGTCATCAGAACCTCCAGTATGTGGGCGAATAAAAAGCGCCTCTAAATGGACGCTTGGTTGGATAAAAGACAGATGTCTTTATTAAACTAGCGCCACCGCTCCTTGACGAAGCGGGAGTATAATGCGTATTTCCCATTATACCACAACTCATGAATGCCTTCACGACTTGTTCGGCAATGATTACCTTTCACATGTGATCATGGGATGCCGCCTCCTACATGTTACTCATTTGCATTGCTACCTCTAAATATTTAAATGTTTAGTCGGAATAATCATACCATTAAATACGCATTTTGTCTACTGGTTTTGAGCAGAAATTTTAATTGAAAGAAAAAAGTGTAAATGTGCCGATCATGTTTAAAAAATGAGAAAGTGGAGAAATTATTTAAGTGAATCTTTTTTTCTGAAACCCTCGAAATGAAACGACGTTCATGGTCAATTTGCTTTATTTGCTTATTTATTTGTCGAAAATGAAGAAAAATTCAGCATCTGAAAAAGATGTTTTGTAATATTCTGCTTATTTTTCAGTTATATGAACAATTATGGCGCAAAAAGAGTTTACAGAAACAGAAAAAAAGTGTAAAATAGTCTAATCGTAGGTTTTTAATCTCGTTTTTAAGGAGGCTTTACAATGAAGGAATCGGAATTAGGGATTGAAGTTGAAGAAGTAGATAAAATTCCGCCATCATCTCAACCTAAGCAAGCGCAAAAATCTGAGCATCAGCTCAAAACGCCAGATTCAGATTTGGTTGACAGAATTAAACAATTATCAGAAAAGAATGCGCGAAACAAAGAACTATCGACTCAAAAAAGAGCGTTGAATTTAGAACTGTTAGAAAAGCTCGAAAATTCGTTAGCTGAAAGTAATCGGAAGAAAGAACTGACCAGTCAACGACAGGAGATACGAAACTTTACAGATAAACCGGAAGTACCAACCGGTGCCACAGTCGTACAACCAGCAGATGACGTTGTGTTAGAAGAATCGAAAGAAACCGAAATAAAAGAACCATCAGACGTTTCAGTAGAACCACCTGTAGCTGTTGTTAGCACACCCGTTGATGCGTTGAAAGAAGACGTAAAAACGCCAGAACCAAGCGTCGTGCCTGCGCTGCCTAAAGTGAAACCAGTCGATCAACCGAAGCAGAAAAGGACGACTCAGGATAAAAAGAAAAGTGCAGCGTTTAGGATCGTGATTAACGGTTTGTTTTATTTAGCATTTGCAGCGATATTGGGGAGTGTTTTGTTATCGGGGATTGAACATACATCTGGCGAAGAATTGTTAGACATTATGGGCTTTTCAATGTTACGCACGCGTGCGGAAAATAGGGAGCCCGAACTTCAAACGAATACGTTGATCATTATTAGAAATTTGGATCCAAATGAATTAGAAATTAATCAAATGGCGACGTACAAAGATGAAGCAATAGGCGCATTTATGACGCATCGTATTTATCAAATAGAGCGAGATGAGCAAGGCAATCACATCGGCTTTGTCTTAGATAGGAACGATCTTTACTGGGATGGAGATGTTGTGCCAAGTGAACAGATGCTCGGACGCGTTGTCTTTACCAATTATCCCCTAGGGCGCTTCTTGTCATTTTTTGAAACCAGTCTAACCCTGAAAATTTTAGTTGCGACAGGGGTTTTGATTTTATTATACACGGCTAAACAGATGCTGATTGACCGACTGTTAAAAACGACGTCAGCGTAAAAAGTGAGTTAAGCAGTTGTTAAGAATAGGTTAAAGTGATGTTTTCTCCAAGGAAATGTCACTTTTTTATAGACATCCTTTTAGAGATACTGTAAACTTATAGCTATGAACTTTTAACGACAAGAGGTGGAAGATGAACGGGAAAATTTTAGTAGTAGAAGACGAAGTGTCAATTCAGAAAATATTAGCGTTTGAGATTCAACAAGCAGGGTTTGAAGTTGATCTTGCTTCAGATGGACAAATCGGCTTTGAGAAGGCTAAAACAGATCAGTATGATGTCATTATTTTAGATGTGATGTTACCTAAAAAAGATGGCTTTACTGTGTGTCGTGAATTACGAAGTTTGAACATTGATACCCATATTATTTTACTATCAGCAAGAGATACAGAATTTGACCGTGTGCTCGGTTTAGACACAGGTGCTGATGACTACATGGTTAAACCTTTTTCAGTTCGTGAGGTTGCGTCAAAAATCAAAGCAGTGATGCGCCGAAAAGGAAACACAAAGCAGCAGCAAACGGACCTTAAAGTGGTGAGCACGCCTCATCGCCAACAATTGACTTATAAGTCGATGGTCGTTGATCTTGATAAGTTTGAAGTTAAAGTAGAAGGAGAACCGTTGGAATTCACCTTGAAAGAATACGAACTATTGACTTTCATGATCCAAAATAAAGGTCGTGTCGTGTCGCGTGATCTGTTACTCGATCAATTATGGGGCATGACTTTTTATGGCGGAACCCGCGTGGTAGATGTTCATTTGTTCAAATTACGAGAGAAACTAAAGGCATATGGGATTTCGTTTAAAACAGTCAGAGGTGTTGGTTATTTATTGGAAGATGATGCGTTATGATGACATGGATAAAACGTTTGAGTTTGATCGTTGGCACCTTGATGCTCATGTGGGTGGTTATTGCATTGACGCCTCCGACTGTTGCGACCTTGTTCATGGGTGGCATAGGTGCTTGTTATTTTATTTCAATTCCTATGAGCGAGAAGATTTGAAAAAACATCTGCAACTGTATGAAGAGGTCTCGAATAAATTGACCAGTGGCGAAAAAGTGGACTACATCACACCCATTGCACTCTCTCAAGACGAAGTATTGGGCGCTGCTTACAATGCGTTAATCAAGTATGTGGGTGATCGTGCCGCTGAAGTCCGAAAAAGCCAACAGATGATTGACAGTGTGACAACAGTCATTGAAGCACCACTCATTATCATCGGTGCGAATGGACGTGTTGATTACGCGAACAATTCTTTTCTTAAATTGGTCAAACGGGATTCGTTAACAAATGTCTCTTACGAAAAGATTAAAAATAAAGCGTTAAAAGCTTTACTGCAAGATGTCCTCATCCGCGAAGTTGCTTCGAAAAAAGAAATTGATATCAAGCAGCAGTATTACGAAGCTGTTTCACAGCCGCTATATGACGATGGTCAGCGTTTTTCTGGTGTTGTTTTACTTTTTCACAATGTGACAGAGCTTAAAACTTACCAAAATCTGCAGCGGGAATTTTTTAGCAATGCGTCTCATGAATTAAAAACACCGATTACAGCCATTAAAGGATGTGTCGACATTTTGATCTCTGGTTCAGCACCTCAAGATATGGAGAAAGAGTTTTTGAGCATCATTGCCAAAGAAAATTTACGACTTGAAAACTTGGTGAAAGATTTGTTCTTGGTCAATCGATTTGATACGAACCAAATCGACCTTAAAAAAGAATCCATTGATCTCAATGACTTGATTGAAGATGTCATCAAGCAAGTGGAAACCCTTGTTGCGCTAAAAAGTCAATCTATTTCATTGATCTGTGATGAGCAGATTCATGTTGAAGGAGATCCTTTACGTTTAACCCAATGTTTTTTAAATTTGATCACCAATGCCATTCATTATACGCCAGAAACAACCCAAATTGAAATGATGATGACCCAAACAGGCTCACAAATTGAGATTAAAATCAAAGATTATGGAACAGGTATTCCGAAAAAAGATTTGCCACATATCTTTGAACGGTTTTACCGTGTTGATCGTGCCCGTTCTCGCCATTCAGGTGGCACGGGTCTTGGACTTGCCATTGTGAAAGCAACCATTGAAGCCCATCAAGGGAAAATTACAGTTGAAAGTGAAGAAGAAGTGGGGACGACGTTTACCATGACGCTCCCCGCAAAATCAAGCATTTAAATCGTTTGATTAAATGACTTAGCGATGATTAACTTTCATCGAATTTGTCCATGGCTTCATCAAAGGCTTCACCTGATGGGAAATCTTCCAATGTGAATGATTCGTTGCTTTCGTCGCTTTCTGTGTTTGAACCGGGTGCTTTTGTTTGAATAAAAGACACTTGTTGACCGACGATGCTGATCGTTCGAAAGGTTTGCTCGCCAGGAAAGTCAAGAATGCGGTTGGCAACACGACCACGGATTGAAATTGCAGAACCTTTTCCAGCATATTTTGCAACACTTTCTGCTGTTAATCCCCATAAACTAACATCGATAAAATCTGTGTCATAAGTGTTTGTCTCTTGGTTTTTAAACGGTCTGTTTACTGCCAATGTGACAATGCCAAACGTCCGACCATTTGTCGTTTCTTTAAGTTCCACATCACGGGTTGTTCTGCCAATTAAAATCAGTTGATTTAACATGAATAAATCCTCCTAAAATCAGTTATGGGTATGAGCTTTGTCGTGCTTCAAAAAAGCCCTACACTTATGATTTACGCAAAAAATAAAAATAGTTTGCTTGAAAATGTGGTTTTTACTCATTTTTAAACCATTTTAACACAACTTTGTTTAATTTTAGTCATTTTTGTCGAAATTAAGCATCGTTCGTGAATGTTCATAATTTTTTCGCATTTGGGGTACACTCCTAATAACAAAAAAAGAGGGGAATGAGGCGATTGTATGATTATACCGACACATCGACTAGTGGGAAAGTGTATCTATTTGATGCTGGATGAAGAAAATAAAAAAAAGCTCCATTACCGAAAATTCGTTTGGGGTAATGTGAAACCAGACGTGTTACCTGAATATAAACGTGTGAGTCATTATTATCCAGCGAATGAAGCCTTTGTTTTTGAATTGTTGGAACGTGGATTTGATCCGACGCTAACGACGGAAGCGTTCTCTGATTTGCTCGGGGTTTTGATCCATTTTCTTTGTGACTACACCTGTATTTATCACAATAACATGACCATCAACGAAGCGAATTCCATGCGTCAACATATGCAATATGAATGCTTATTGCATGTTTATGCACAAGCTAAGATCCGAAAACATAAACCAGAAATCATCGCATTTAGCTGTTTAGAAGATGTTAAATATCACATTTGGAAAGTCATTCGAAGGGCAAATTTAGACGGGATGGTGCCAGATATGAAAGCAGATTTCGTCGCAATGATGCAAATGAGTGCCTCAGTTGTCATTTTTTTACTAAAATATCGTGCATAAAAGGACTACTTTTGGTATAATTAAAAGTGTAAACGAGCGTGTAAGACCCGACAAGCATTTTGAAGTCCGACTTATCACGAAGTGATCAGTACAGGACGAGAAATGACCTCGAGGGGTTGCGAGTTGAAACTAGCTATCATTAAAAGTGTAAGCGAGCGAGTTGTTTTTAAAGGAGGTTTTTGATGCAGGTTCAAAAAAGTTTTCAACATGATAAAGCCACTTTGTTTTTAGTGAGCACGCCAATTGGAAATTTATCAGACATGACACCGCGCGCTGTGGAAACATTGAAAACAGTTGCACTTATTGCTTCTGAAGATACACGCGTGACCAAGAAATTATGCAATCATTTTGATATTGATACCCCCTTGACGAGTTATCATGAACACAACAAACATCAAAAAACCGAACTGATCGTGCAAAGACTTTCAGAAGGAGACCCTGTTGCGCTTGTGAGTGACGCTGGAATGCCACTCATCAGTGACCCGGGTGATCAACTGGTCAAAACGGCCCTTGATCAAGGTTATGCAGTTGTCCCAATACCAGGTGCAAATGCTGTTTTAACGGCTTTAATCGCTTCAGGACTTCCCGCACAACCTTTTTTATTCTATGGATTTTTAGAACGTCAAAAATCAAAGAAAAAAGCCCAATTAACAACAGTTGAGCCCTTACCAGTCACGTTGATTTTCTATGAATCGCCTCACCGATTAAAAGAAACATTGGTGATGATGTTGGAAGTTTTTGGAAATCGACAAGTTGTTGTCGCACGTGAGTTGACGAAGTTGTTTGAAGAATTTTTACGTGGTCGCATGACAGAGATCTTGATGCATTTAACAGATGTTAAAGGAGAAGTGGTCTTGCTCGTAGAAGGAAATCATGAAGAAGCAGTGGTGGATAGGTGGTGGGAAGGCTTGACTTTACATGACCATGTGGCGCATTATGTCGCACAAGGTCAAAGAACCAATGAGGCGATTAAGCAAGTTGCCAATGATTTAGGACGAACGCGTCAAGCGGTTTACAAGGAGTACCATCATGCGTGAATTTTATCGAGATACTTGGATTGAAATTGATATCGATGCGCTCATTCATAATTATCGGCAGTTTGATGCCACTCACGCTTATGAGATGATTGCTGTGATTAAAGCCAATGGTTATGGACATGGTGATGTTCAAATGGCGAGACTGTATGCTGAATTAGGTGCTGCTTATTTAGCCGTTAGCTCTTTAGATGAAGCCCTTAAACTCCGACATCATGGGATTGAGCTACCGATTATGGTGTTAGCGCCGGTTAAACTGAAGGACATTCATGTGGCTGTCCAATTTGAGATCACAGTGATTGCTTATGATGAAGGATGGGTCGATGCGCTTTCTAAAACCGCTTTATCTGGCCCGCTTAAGTTACATTTAGAAGTTGAAACGGGGATGAATCGAATTGGTCTTCGTCAAGTGAAAGCGACTTGTGATCGACTTTCAGAAAATGATAACGTGATCATAGAAGGTATTTATACCCATATTGCGACCGCAGATAGTCATTATGGGTCCATGTTGACACAATTAGATACTTTTTACCAAGTGCTCAATACGTTGACTGATTACCCGTTTAAATATCGTCATGTTGCGAATACAGCAACGACTTTGCAACTAAAAAGCACGCAGATGAATGCACATCGGGTTGGGATTGGGTTGTATGGCATTAATCCAAATCAACGTATGATTAAGACGACGTTAGACTTACAAGCGACTTTTTCGATGTATACGAGATTAACAAAAGTGAGTTTGGTTAAAAAAGGTGAAGGCATCAGTTATGGGTCGACCTTTGTGACGTCTGAGGATACTTATATCGGCACCATGTCAGTGGGATATGCCGATGGCTGGTGTCGAAGCAATCAAGGGCGAGCCGTGGTGATCAAAGGTCAAGAATGTGAGATTGTCGGTCGGGTCTGTATGGATCAAATGATGGTGAAATTGCCATCAGCTGACTTTGCAGTGGGAGATGTCGTCACATTGATTGGTAAGGAAATGCCAGTTGAGCGCGTGGCCAGTGAGCTTAACACGATTCCTTATGAAATCTTGACGTTAATCAGTGATCGGGTGCCAAGGGTTTATAAGAAACAAGAAGTTGTGGTTGATTGTTATTTAGGTAGGTTTAGCTATCCACGAGTCATTTTGCGGTGAAGTAAGATTCGTCATCATTTGACAGGGTTAAACATAAGATATAGGAGTGAAGAAAAACAACTAAGGGTGATAATCATGTCATATGTTGAAGCGCTTAATGAGCGTGTGATGCTAGAGTTAACCGAAATTTTGCTATACTGCCATACATGCGAGTTTCAAGTGTTAGAGTTATTGAAAGTTGCCAATTGTATCTTTGATAAAGACGAGTTTTTCGAAGTTGTCGACGCTTATACAACATTTAAAAGCAATATGGAGATTTTAGAAAATTTATTGACACAACTTGATGAACCCATTACGATGTTGCAAATTGTAACGGTGAAATCAATGCTTAATCAGTTGAAGGTCGATTTTGATGGCTTAATTAACATCTTGGAAGATGCAGATACACGGATTGATTATGACAAGATTGACTTTGATGCAGCAGAAATTTTAAATGAGCTATTGGATCGATTAAGCTTTGATGTGGTTGATTTTGAAAGTTTTGAAGACGCGTTCAGTGGGCGATATTTTATTACCTACTTGATGAAACCAGAGGATGTAGGGTATAATAGACGTTACGGTCGTTTAACAGTTTTAAAAGTCGAGCGATTTAAAACAAAGTGTGCTGCTTATACTTATGCCCTTAAAAATGGCATCAGTAAAGACATGGTTTGGCGTACATATAGTTAGTCGGAGGAAAAATGATGAATGAGATGAAGAAATTTGATGTAGCAATTATTGGCGCAGGACCTGCGGGTATGACAGCGGCTGTTTATGCAGCAAGGGCAGGCTTAACAGTGGGGTTAATTGAAGCAGGTGCACCGGGTGGCCAAATGGTCAATACCTTTGAAATTGAAAATTATACAGGTTTTGAAAGCATTACAGGGCCTGAACTCTCAATGAAGATGTTTGACCATGCCAAAGTAGCAGGCGCTGAATATGTGTATGGAGATGTTCAAAAAATTGTTCCACAAGCAGATGGTATGCATTTAATTGAATGCGGCATGAATCAATTTATGGCGCGAAGTGTGATTGTTGCAACAGGAACGAAACACCGTAAACTAGAAATTCCGGGAGAAGCAGAACTGGCAGGTCGTGGGATTTCTTGGTGTGCAGTTTGTGATGGTGCCTTTTTTAAAGGCCAAGAAGTTGTCGTGATTGGTGGCGGCAATTCTGCCATTGAAGAAGCCATTTATTTATCGGGACTTGTATCGAAAGTTTATGTGATTCATCGCCGTGATCGCTTAAGAGCAGATACTGTCTTGCAAAATCGTGCTTTTGCAGATGAGAAGATCGAAATCATTTGGGATTCAGTGCCGACGAAATTTACGGTGACTGAAGAAGGGAAATTCCAAAGTGTCACGTTGAAGCACTTAATTTCTAATGAAGAAACTGATTTAGTCGTATCGGGTGCTTTTATTTACATTGGCAATGATCCTGTAACGCATATGTTAGATGGACTTGGCATTACCAATGATGCTGGAAATGTGGTCGCTGATGGGCATATGGCGACTGCTGTACCGGGCATCTTTGCTGCTGGAGACGTGCTTGAAAAAGAATTGCGCCAAGTGGTGACAGCGACCAGCGATGGCGCTATTGCAGCCCAAAGTGCCCATAAGTATTTAGAAGGATAAAAAGCTGACCCAAAATAAAAAATCAGACTGCCAGCTAAGTGAAAACTTCGTCAGCAGTCTGGAAATCCACAATTAAGTGGATTTTTTATTTTTTCCAATTTTTGGCTCGGTGCCAGCGATGAGGCGCTTATAATTGGGAATGTGTTTGATTAAAATCAAAATTGCGACAAGGGTAAAGATGACTTTAGGAACGATGCCCATTAAGTTAGGGTTTGAAAATGGATTCCACCATGAGAAAACGAACAAGGCAATGGCTGAAAAAACGGAAGAAAGAGAAATCATTTTAAACAGTGCTAACGAAGCGAAGAATACGACGAGTAGCATGAGGAACAAAAGTGGGGCGTAAAACATAATAACGCCAGCAGATGTCGCCACGGCTTTTCCGCCTTTAAATCCAGCAAAAATGGGATACACATGTCCAACGGGTGAGAAAATGGTAACCATTAAAGGATGAATCTCTGATTGGAAGTGTATCGCGACCAAAACGGCAATGCCGCCTTTTAAAATGTCGAGAAAATAAACGACGAGTCCCCCTTTTTTTCCGAGGACGCGCATGGCATTTGAACCACCTAGGTTGCCGGATCCGTGTTCCCGAATGTCGGTTTTATAAAAAGCTTTTCCAATGATCAAACCTGAAGGGAACGACCCAATTAAATAAGCAATTAAGATAAATAACAAACTAGTTAAGTGAGACATGTGAAATCAACCTTTCATTATCAATACATTTCGTGTTTAGCTGAATGCGGCAATTAACTTTTCAGCACATTTTAAGCCATCGATGGCAGAGGAAACAATCCCACCTGCAAAACCGGCACCTTCGCCAGCAGGGTAAAAACCTTTTAGATTGGTTGACTGTAAGGATTCACTGTCTCGCGTCACGCGAACAGGAGATGAGGAACGTGATTCGACACCTGTTAAGAGGGCATCATCCATGGAAAATCCAGCCAGTTTTTTATCGAAGGCTTGTAAGCCTTCAGCGATGGCATCGCAAAAAGCTTTTGGAAGTAAGTCGCGAAGGTTGGTCAAACGAATCCCAATGTCGTAAGAAGGTTTGACGCTTCCAAGAGATGTTGAAGGGCGATTAGCAAGGAAATCGCCGATAAGTTGAGCAGGAGCTTTGTAATTCTCTCCACCTATCACAAAAGCTTTTGATTCTAATTCACGTTGAAAGTCAATCCCAGCAAGGGGATGATCTGATTCAAAATCTGAAGGTTGGACTTGCACCAAAACGGCACTATTGGCATTGGCTTCTCCTCGCGCATGCTCACTCATCCCATTGGTGACGACTTTGTTTGGCTCTGACGCAGAAGGCACCACAAAGCCACCTGGACACATGCAAAAAGTATAGACACCCCGACCATTGCTCGCTTGATGCGTCAAGCGATATTCTGCTGCACCAAGTTTGGGATGATTGGCAAATGCTTTATACTGGGCTTTATTAATGAGTGCTTGTGGATGTTCAACGCGAAAGCCCACAGCGAAAGGCTTGGCAGCAATGTCGATTTTCTGATCGTAAATCTTTTTAAATGTATCCCGAGCGCTGTGGCCGACAGCTAAAATGACATGTTCACTGTGAAATGTTTGATTTTGATGGGTGATGACCCCACGAATCTGGCCATCTTCGACGATAAAATCATCAACGCGGGTATTAAAGTGAATCTCGCCACCTAAAGCAATGATGGTTTTTCGGATATTAACAACCACGTCACGGAGTAAATCAGTTCCGACATGAGGATGGGCTTCATAAAGAATTTCTTCCGGTGCACCGGCATGGACCAATTCTTCTAACACTTTACGCCCACGTAAATCTTTGACGCGCGTCGTGAGCTTTCCATCAGAAAAAGTGCCGGCGCCACCTTCTCCAAATTGAATGTTGGATTCTGGGTCAAGGATACCCTTTGTACAAAAGTCTTCAATGTTTTTAACCCTTTCGGCGACAGAGCCACCGCGCTCTAAGATGATGGGATGATAGCCACATTGCGCCAGTAAGAGGGCGGCATACATGCCAGATGGTCCAAATCCGATGACAACAGGACGCTTCGTTGGTGGCAAATCTCGTTTTGGTGGCATTTTGTAAGTAAGCTGCGGGGTGGGCGCCACATGAGGTATTTTTTTATTCAAGATGCTGGCTTCATTTGAAAGGGTTGCATCAACTGTATAAACAAACGTGATGGTTTCATGCCTGGCATCAATGGATTCCTTGAAAATGCGATAATCTTTGATGTCTGACAGTTTGATTTTGAGTTTTTTGGCAATCAATTTGGGGAGATTGTCTTTAGATGCTTCAATGTTGAGTTTTAGTTGTGAGATACGTATCATAGTTTTCACCTTTTTCATTGTCGTAAAAATCTGTCGCTGTCATAAACATTGTCTAAAGCTACACGTTTTACATGTGTCAACTGCTAAGCAGTGTCGCGATGACTTGGACTTAGGAAGCTTTGAATGGTCGACTTTAATGAACGCATCATTTTCGTGAAGCGTTCGCTTAGACACGACATGTTTAAATTATAACATATTGATCGAGATTAAAACAGCCTCTATCTGCTTCATTTTAAAAATTGTGTAACTTTTCACTTTCCAATCATTGTTAAATTCGTTAAAAGTAGTACTAATAAGTAGTTTATTGTATAAAAATCTAAGTTTTATAAATAGAATCATAAGAAATAATGCCCTTGTGGAGAAAAATTTGGCAAAAAAACTTGCATTTTGGAGATGATATGCTATAATGATAACAGCTAATTTGAAAATGTTGGTGGTGATTCTGAGTGTAGAAAAGCCCAAGGGATAACGAATTAAAAATGGAAAAGGTTCGTTGATTGAGCGCTCATTGTAACACATGATGCATTTTACAGAGAGGAGAATATGTTTGTGCTTCAATTAAAAGGAATAAGAAAAACCTATAGAACAGGAAATTTTGAACAAGTTGCTTTGGATGGTATTCATTTAAATTTTCGTAAAAATGAATTTGTAGCGATTCTAGGTACGAGTGGGTCTGGAAAAACGACATGTTTAAATATTTTGGGTGGACTTGATCGCTATGATGAAGGGGATTTGATCATTAATCAAAAGTCAACGAAAGACTTTAAAGATGGGGATTGGGATGCTTATCGAAACAATAGTGTTGGGTTTGTCTTCCAAAGTTATAATCTCATTCCGCATTTAAATTTAATTGATAATGTTGAAATGGGTATGACATTAAGTGGGTTAAATTTTAAAGACAAACGTGCTAAAACACTGACAGTGCTTGAACGGGTTGGGTTAAAAGATCACATGAATAAAAGGCCGAGTCAGCTTTCAGGTGGACAGATGCAACGCGTCGCCATTGCCCGTGCACTTGCCAATGATCCAGATATTATTTTAGCTGATGAGCCAACGGGTGCTTTAGACACGCGAACCAGCGATCAGATTATGGAATTAATTAAAGAAATTGCACGAGATAAGCTCGTCATTATGGTGACGCATAATCCAGAATTGGCAGAAGCTTATGCAGACCGGCTTATTCGCTTTCAAGATGGGTGTGTCATTTATGATTCTCATCCTTATATGAAAGCACCGGATGTCACATTAACAGATACGCTAACAAGTGATTTAAGTGCAAAAACAGATGAACAAATTATTCATGTTGTGAAAGAAATTGTGAACCATCAAGATGATCAGTTAATTGTTCGAATCACGAAAAACCCCACATTGCCTGAACATGCTGATGATCGAATCATTCATTATTGCAATGGGGAAGTCACGAATATTTCAGATTCAAACAAAGACAATGGACCTTCAAATTCAACTTATGAACTCACTCATACGAGCATGAGTTTTTTAACGGCATTAAACCTATCTCGAAAAAACATTTTAATGAAAGTGTGGCGAACAGCGCTCGTTGCTTTCGCTTCAAGCATTGGTATTATTGGAATTGCCCTTATTTTGAGTTTATCAAATGGGTTTCAAGACCAAATTGACCAATTTCAAGTGAATGCTTTGTCTGAATTCCCATTGATTATTGCGCAAACTGAGATGACATTGATCGAACTTGGACAAGTGCTTCAAATGCCTGAGGACGACGATCCGTTGTTAGCCATGAGATTTGCAGAGACGGACGGCGTTTATCTCATTGACAGCGAAGAGGAATCTCGGGCACATAACAATGTGTTCACCCCTGAGTTTTTAGATCATCTGACTGAAATAGATTCTGAATATTTAACCACCATTGGCTTTACACGTCTCACGACGCTTAATTTATTACGTCAATTAGATGATGGTGCGTTTATCCGGACAACTTTAGGTGGTGAAGATACGGCTGTGGCAGATGTGGCGAGTGGACTAGCAGGTGCCAGGTTAAGCTCATTTCCTGAACATTCAGAAGAAGACGATGTTTCTTTTCTTGAGCAGAACTTTGATCTATTAGCGGGTGCTTTTCCAACAAGTGAAACCGATTTGGTTCTCGTGGTTGACATTTACAATCGAGTTGAGGATTCATTATTAGAAGAGATTGGGTTTGATCTAGAAGGCTTAGAAAGAGTCGATTTTGATGACATTATTGGTACCGAGTTTAGGTTAATTACGAATAATGATTTCTATATGCAAACAGAGCACGGAAACTTTTTACCTAATCAGGATCTTGAAGCCATGTATGCGTCTGAGGATAGCATTACTTTAACGATTTCAGGTGTTATTCGCCGTCCAGATGATCTTACATTTAGTATACTTGGACCTGGGATTGCTTATAGTGATGCATTAGCAAGACGTCTCATCGACATTGAAATGACATCTGATATTGTGCAAGCACAAAGAGAAGCTGATTACCATGTGATGACTTTTGAAGACATTAATGAAACGGTCAGAGATGCGTTAATTGCGACTTGGGGTGGTGATGATTTGCCAATGATGATCTTCTTATATCCGAGTAGTTTTGAAGGAAAAGATGCGATTACGGCGCATATTAATGAGTTTAATGCGAATCAAGAAGACGATGCTTATCGCATTGCTTATACAGATTTGGCTAGCACCGTGACAGATTTAACGAGAGGTATTATGGATGGTGTCACCATGACGTTAATTGCTTTTTCCGCTTTTTCTTTAATTATTTCTGTGATTATGATTGGGATTATCACCTATATTTCTGTGATCGAACGTACGAAAGAGATCGGTGTGTTACGTGCATTAGGTGCAAGAAAAAAGGACATTTCACGTGTGTTCAATGCTGAAACATTTATTATTGGGATTTGTTCAGGACTGTTAGCCATTACGATTTCTTACGGGTTGACTGTGCCGATTAATCGCATTGTAGAAGAAGCAACAGAATTGGTTAATGTGGCAAATTTAAATCCGCTTCATGCGTTGATCTTGATTCTTGTCAGCTTGAGCTTGACTTTATTAGGCGGTATGATTCCAGCTCGAATGGCAGCTCAAAAAGATCCAGTTGAAGCATTGCGTTCAGAGTAAGCCACTTTAAAAAAGTAGAAATGGGTGGGTGAATGGGGTTAGGTGGTATCGACACTTCCCAGAATAATCAAGACATATCATGTCAACTAAGGAGTTAAAAGCATGCAAAATATAGTGAGTATATTGGAAATTAACAGGTATCTTGTCCCAGCTGTCTTAGGTCCTTTTCATATCGCATCAATCATGACACTGGTGTTACTTTCCATCTTTGTTGGCCTTTATTTTAAAGGCAATACATCCATAACGACGTATAAAAAAATCATGTTTTATACCTCAATCTTTTTAATCTTGACCGAAATTTGGCGCATTGTGATCATGACTTTCCCATCTACAGGTGAGCATTATTTTAGATTCCGTGAATTTCCGTTTCAACTTTCTAGCTTACCGATGCCAGTCATGCTAATGGCATCTTTCGTTAAAAAAGAACGTTTGCGTCAACAATTAAATTATTTTATGGCGACTTATTTAACGTTAGGTGGCATGGCAGCTGTCCTTGTGCCTGCAGCGATTTTCCGTGGTCCGATCTTTATTTCTGTTCAATCCATCGTGTTACATGTCATCATGTTTGTCATCGGTGTTTATCTGTACACCACTGGTTTTGTTAAGTTTGAGTTTAAAAGTCAAGGATTCAAACGATCAGTGATGATGTTTTTAGGTTATTTCGTCCTTTCACAAAGCATTGTGATCGGTGCTGCGTTACTGGGATTTTATACACCTGGATATCTCGGACTCGGTCGGATGTATGCAGCGGATAGCTATCCAGGGAACTTTTTGATCTTGGGTCATATTTCGCCTTGGTTTGTTTCGAATATTCCTTTTGCGAGCCATTTACAGCGCTTTATTTTAGCTCAAGGCGGTAGCTTGGCTTTAGGTTATCTAGCAGTTTGTGTCATCTATCTCGCAGGTTCGACGACTGTTTCTTATCTCATTTTCATTGCTTCAAAATTTGTCGGCCAATTTTATACCAAGCTCGTGGCAGCGAGAACAAAAGCGGTTGGTCATACGTCACATGAAAACTATCTATCTGAATTTTCTGCTGAATTTGCCATTGAGTTTGCGTGTTGAAAGTTGGCGGGTTAAACAGAATGAAAGGGTGAATCCATGAACAAGAAAATGTTAATCGTCAGCTTAGTTGTTGTCATGTTATTCAGTCTACTTGGGATCGGGTACGCCATTGTTCGACCTCGTTTACCTGAATGGACGGTTGGACAAATGATGGCACAATTAGAAACGTTAGAGCTAGATGAGCTGGCTTTAGAATTGACCGACGGACAAGAAGCGTTGTTTCGTGCTTTATGGGACATTTATTTTGATGAATTATCTTATGAAATAACAGGCTCAACGATTCAAGGGTCAATGGCTTATGTGAACATGGAACTCACAGTTGTTGACTTACCTAGACTGGTTACGCATAACCACAAGATTCTGTTGGCAAATATGTGGTCGAATTTAGGCTCACTTTTTGCAACAGCATTAAATGATGGCTTTGAAGAGGTTTTGATTCAAGGGTTGTTAACGCTGTTAGAAGATGATGACATTGAAATGATCACGACCACGCAAGCAATTGAAATCCCGCTTGAAAGAGAAGGTTTACTGTGGGTGCCTATTTTTACAGATGAATTACTGTTATCCATGCTCGGATTAAACGATCAATTGATTGCGATACTGGATGACCTCATCAATTGATAACCCTTTGAGATAAATGAAAGATGACTTTGGTATGCTACGTTTGTAGGATACCTTTTTCATGTGTGAACAAAACTTAAAAGAACGTCTTCTTTTGGAAAAAGAAAGCAAATTCAAAAAAAATCATATTTAAAAAGAAAAGAGCTTGCATATTTTGATCTTCTGTGCTATGATACATACAGTATTTGCGAATGACGTTCGTAAATACGTATCATTCGATAAAAGGCATTTTGAAAAAAGATGTTAATGCCAAGGAGGAGTAAAAATGCAAAAGAAAAACGTATTAGGGTTCGCCTTATTGACAGGGATCCTCTTCATTTTAGCGGCTTGTGGAAACGGTGATTCTGATGTAACTGTCGAACCAGATCCAACAGCACCAACTGATGCGGCGATTGAAGATCCAAATTTAATGGGGTTACAGGGAACCATTCGTGTCAGCTGGTGGGGGAATGAAGGGCGTCATGATGCAACGAAAGCCGTTATTGACTTATTTATTGAAGAAAATCCTGGCGTGACCATTTTACCAGAATACGGTGTGTTTGAAGGTTGGCAAGATCGCATTACTGCAGATTTATTGGCAAATAGTACCTCTGATGTGATTCAACTTAATTTTAACTGGTTAACGTTATTTTCACCTTTTGGAACGACCTTTATGGATTTAGAGGATCCGCGGATTACGGCATATTTAGATTTGTCGAATTGGACGGCTGATGAACTTAATATGACAAGAACTAATGGTATTCTCCAAGGTGTCCCAGTTGGAATGACGGCCCGTGTGCCATTTTTAAGAACGGATATTTATGAAGCTGCTGGCTTAGATGTTCATGAGATTCATACGTGGGAAGAGTTAATGGCAGCTGGAAATGCCATTCAAGCGTATCACGGTAATGATGTGTTTGCTTTGTCACCGCTTGGCAGACAATCACTTGCTTACATGGTTTATTCTTATTTAGAGCAATTAACAGGTCGACCCTTTATCGATGACGACTTTGAATTGAACCATACATTAGAGGAGTTAACACAAGGCTTTCAGCTCATTCAAGATTTTTTAGATAATGGTGTTATTCCTGATTTACAATTTGATTCAGATCCGATCAATGCGCAAAACCCATTGTGGATTTCAGGTGCTTATGGTGGTGTATCTGAATGGGATTCTTCCATTAATGCGTGGATTGGTAATTTAGAAAGTCCAGATGTGGTGCGCATTCGTCCTCATTTTACCATGGATGGTGCATTAAATTCGGGATGGTTATCAAGACCTTCAATGGTTTGGGGAATTGCTCAGCACACTGAATATCCAGAAGTTGCAGCGGCATTTTTAGAATTCATGTTAACAGATCAAAGGGCAGTGGAAATTCTTCAAACCGATCGTGGCGTGCCCATGAATACAGCTGGTCGTGCCCATTTTGATGCGTTAAATCTTGACAATTTAGTCATTGATGCAGTCGCTTTGCATCAAAATGCTGAAACAGTGACGTTTCATCCGATGCTTGAATTTCCAAATGTTCGTGAAGTCATTGAATCAAGACTAGAAGCCATTCAATCTGGTGAAAGTACAGTATCTGAAGCTGCTCAGTTTGTCTACAACAATTTACAAGCAGAAATCAATCAACACCTTGTTGATTAAATGATTAAAACAGGTGCATTTGTTAGTTTTACTATTGACATGGGCACTACATAAGAGGAGAGAGTACTGTGTGTGATCAGATGAAAAAAAAGAAAGTCAGATTAAGCTCAAGCGATGCTTATTTGTATTTGATTCCCTTTATCATTGGCATCCTCGTCTTTAGATTAATGCCTTTTATTGAAGCTTTTCGAATTAGTCTGTTTCAAGAAAGGATTGGCTGGCCAGAACCCGTGTTTGTTGGTTTTGGCAATTTTGAAGAAATTCTCTTTGGCGAGAGTATGAATGGTGTTTTGTTCCGGGATTCATTGGCTGTGACATTCCGCTATGTGTTTTTAACAGTCCCTTTGGTCTTGGTTGTGGCGTTGTTTATTGCCTTTATTTTAAATTTTAAACTAAAAGGCATTGGCTTTTTTAGAACTGCGTTTTATATTCCCTCTATTTTAGGAGGCTCTGTATCCATTGCCATTTTATGGCGCGCAGTATGGGGTAATCAAGGGTTGGTCAATGCGTTTCTTGGTGTTTTTGGGATTGATCCTGTCGGTTGGATGGTTCAAGGTGGGACGGCTTTGATCGTTATTTCATTGCTAAGAGCGTGGCAATTTGGATCGGTCATGTTAATTTTCTTGTCAGCGCTTCAAAATGTGCCACTCACCTTGTATGAAGCAGCATCCATTGATGGTGCCAAAAAATGGCGACAGTTTTTTACCATCACCATTCCGATTATTACGCCAACCATTTTATTTAACATCATTCAATTAATGGTGGCTGCTTTTCAAGAGTTTAATGGTCCCTTTTTAGTTCCTACGACACCAGGTGGCCCTGGAACGTCGACATTATTGCTGAATATCTTTATTTACCAACGGGCTTTTGAACAAGGCAATTTTGGTATTGCGGCAGCAGCTTCTTGGGTCATGTTTGTGCTCATTATGATTGCGACCTTGATGATCTTTAAATTTTCAAATAAATGGGTATTTTATAACGACTAAGTCTATTGCGAAAGGTGCGACTTGTATGACTTTCTCTACAAAAAGAAAACTATTAAATGCGTTACGCTATCTCACTTTAGGGTTGGTAGCGATGATGATGTTATACCCGTTGTTGTGGTTAGTCGTCGGTATGTTTAGACCTAACCATGAAATCTTTACTTCCGCTGGTTTGATCCCACAAAATCCGTACAACGTTTTTGACAGCATTCGTGAAGGTTGGATGGCGGGTGGACACAGTTTGCTCTTTTACTTTTGGAATACATTACAATTTTTAATTCCACGCGTGATTGGACAAGTCGTGTCAAGCGTCTTAACCGCTTATGCTTTGACACGCTTTACGTTCAAAGGAAAAAAATTCTTCTTCACATTGGTCATCATCACGCTATTGATGCCAGAAGTTATTTTTCGAATTCCGATGTTCCAACTTTACCAACGCTTTGATCTGGTGGATACGTTCTTTCCTTTATGGTTGGAAAATGCGTTTGCGACAGGTTCCTTCTTTACTTTTATGTTGATTCAATTTATGCGTGGTATCCCAAAAGAACTGGATGAAGCAGCTAAAATTGATGGTTGTCATTCTTTCCAAACATTGGTGCTTATTTTGGTTCCTGTGATGAAGCCAGCGATTATTACGGTTGGGCTCCTGACATTTATGTGGGGAATGAACGACTTTTTAGGGCCTCAAATCTATTTAAGATCTGCGAGCAACTGGTCGTTGCAACAAGCGCTCAGATTAGGTTTACAACCGGCAGATACAGCGATTGTGTGGCGAAACTTATTTGCGCAGTCGGTAATGGCGTTGTTACCAGCGATTATCATTTTCTTTGCCATGCAACGTTATTTTATTGATGGCATTGCTTCAACCGGATCGAAAGAATAACAAACATCATGAAAGCGAGGAAAAACGATGCTTCATCCATATGAACCTTACTTTAAAACATTTTTAAACCATTTCACCCCGTACAAAGGCTTTTGGTGTTATGAAGACGGTGTTATTTTAAAAGGCGCCATTGACCTATATGAAGTGACAAATGATGAATTTTATTGGCATTTTCTCGAAGCTTATTTAAATGAATTTGTCGATGAAGCGGGTGACTTAAAAGGCTATACGGCTTCGGAATACAACATCGACCATTTGAACGCAGGAAAAGCTTTGTTCTTCGCTTACGAAAAAACAAAGGACGCGCGTTACTTAAAAGCCATTCGCAAACAAATGGATCAAGTGCACCATCATCCGCGTATTCCAGCAGGTAATTTTTGGCATAAAAAACGTTACCCGCATCAAGTTTGGCTCGACGGTTTGTATATGGCACTGCCATTTTATGCCGAATATGAACATAAATACAATGGACATGTGGGTTATGCAGATATTTACAACCAATTTAAAACGGTTGAAGCGATTTTGCGAGATGAAAAGACAGGCCTTTATTACCATGCTTATGATGACAGCAAATCGATGTTTTGGGCCAATCAGGAAACGGGCTTATCGGAAAATTTTTGGCTACGTGCAGAAGGCTGGTTGTTGATGGCTTTAGTTGATACGGTCGATCAAATGAGTGAAACCATTTTTGAGTATCATAAAGGTTTAAAAGATTTGGCAAAAAGGGCCATTACTGACATTTTGCCGTTTCGAGATGAAGCAACGGGCATGTGGTGGCAAGTCATTGATCAAGGAAAGCGCGCAGGTAATTATGTAGAAGTATCTGGAACTGCGATGGTCGCTTACGCCATCTTGAAAGGCATTCGCTTAAACATTTTAGACGACGCTTTAAAAGAAGTCGCCATCGAAGCATTAGCAGGTATCCTCACGACGCATGGTTACGAAGAAAAAGGCCAGTTGCATATTGGCGGCATCGTTTGCGTCGCAGGTCTCGGTGAATTTGAAGGGGTTCGTCGTGATGGCTCTTATGCGTATTATATTTCTGAAAAAGTCGTTGCTGATGAAGCGAAAGCAGTGGGTCCGCTCATGTCAGCCTATGCCGAATATTTAAAGGGCATCAACTGAAAGGACGTTTTTTAAATGACATGTAAATCACTTTTGATCACGTCAACGAGTGTGACATTTGAGCTTGTTAATCAAGCTGTTTATGAGGTTGCTGATCCTTATGATGTTTGGTTAAACCATCAGCTTGTTTTCAAAGGCATTTCTAAAAATGTCTGCTCTTTATACGGCTTGCAACCGGATACGACATATGAAATGAACTTAGTCGATTCAACTGGGAAACGATCAAGCGTTAATTTTCAAACAGCAACGGAAACGATTTGTTTACCGGTTAGAAGATTTGGTGCAAAAGGAGATGGCATGACTGATGATACCCTTGCCATTCAAGCAGCGATCATGGCATGTCCAAAAGGGGGTCGGGTCTTGATTTCAGCGGGGACATATTCAGTGAAGACGCTCTTTTTGAAATCACATATGACATTAGAAATTGCAAAAGGAGCGACGCTTTCGTATTGCATGACCGCTTATGAAGGTGCCATTTTACCAGGTTATTTGAGTGACAGTCAAAATGATGACTATTATTTAGGTTCATGGGAAGGCAATCCGCTTGATACGTATACGGCACTCATCCAAGGGATTCATGTTGAACAGGTCAACCTGATTGGAGAAGGGCTATTAGAAGGAAACGGTGTTAACTGGTGGGAGTTCCCTAAAGTGAAAAGAGGTGCGTGGCGACCCCGGTTGTTACAATTGATTCATGCCAAAGATGTGAATGTGCAAGGATTGACGTTCCAAAATTCGCCGTCTTGGACCCTTCATCCTTTATTTTCAAATCACTTGAATTTTTTGGATTTGACCATCATCAATCCGAAAGATTCGCCCAATACAGATGGGTTGAATCCTGAAAGTTGTCGTGATGTTTTAATTGTCGGCGTCTATTTCTCTGTGGGAGATGATTGTATCGCCATAAAATCCGGCAAAATTTATTTAGGACGTCGACTCAAAAGCGCTTCTGAAGCCATTACCATTCGAAATTGTAGCATGAATTTTGGTCATGGTGCTGTGGTGATTGGCAGTGAAATGGCAGGTGGCGTTAAAAACATTTGGGTAAGTCAATGTCGCTTTCATGAAACGGATCGTGGTTTGCGGATTAAAACCCGTCGTGGACGCGGGCAAGACGGCATCATTGATGGGATAACAGTTAAAAACATTCACATGGAAGGCGTGCTTGTCCCCTTTGTCATTAATGCGTTTTATTTTTGTGATCCTGATGGTCATAGTGATTATGTGAAAACAAAAGACAAGTTACCTGTCGATGATCGAACCCCTTATATCGGTTCCTTAACTTTTGAAGCCATTCGCTGCACGGGCATCGAAATCTCAGCGGGCTTCTTTTACGGTTTACCTGAGCAACCGATTGAATGCCTCATGTTGAAAAACTGTGATTTTGCCTTTGCTGAAGATGCGACATCAGGCTATCCGGCGATGATGGATGACATCCCGACTTATCATCGAGCAGGTTTAATGTTTAATCATGTCAAAACGGTCATGATTAATCGCATTCAGTTTCAAAATGTCTCAGGTGAGAAAATAACCTTAAATCATGTCGAAAAGGTGGTGATGCAACATGTTGATGAGAAGAATGGTGGCCAACATCATTGATTTAATCGTTTTGATCGGATCGCTTGCATTAGGCGTCTACTTAGCAGGGCAAGTGACAGACTTGTTTGAAGAACCTTTTTTCTTATTAACCGTTAGCATGGTTTGCCTCATTATTTTAGTGCCCATCGGCTTGCAATCTTTATTTTGGCTTGAAAGCACAACAATTGGAAAAACGCTGGTCTTCATCAAAGTGGTTCGAAATGAAGATGGTGCACATCTTGACTACTTTCAAATGTTTGTAAGGGATTTTCTTTTAAAAATTTTATCAGCTAACCTGGTTACATTGCCTATTTTTTTGGGAAAATCAGGCATTCATGATATAATTGTAGATGGCAAAGTCATCATTAAACCGAAAAGAGGAATTTAATACATGAAAAAATTTTTAGACCAAGATTTTTTACTTCACAACGAAACAGCAAAGACGTTGTATCATACGTATGCGGCCAAGATGCCCATTATTGATTTTCACAATCATTTAAGTGCCCAAGACATTTATGAAAACACACAATTTAATGATATTGCTGAAGTTTGGTTAGGCGGTGACCATTACAAATGGCGTGCCATGCGGACATTAGGCGTGGCAGAAGAAAAGGTGACAGGAGATGCATCTGCCAAAGAGAAGTTTGCAGCATGGGCCCAATCGATACCTTATTTAATCGGGAATCCACTGTATCATTGGACCCATTTGGAATTGCAACGTTATTTTGGCATTGACACGTTGTTAAATGAACAATCAGCAATGGAAATTTTTACGCAATGTAATGCCATGTTAAAACAAGAGACATTCCGTGTCAGAGGGTTGCTCGACATGCAAAAGGTGCAAGCCATGTGCACCACTGATGATCCGATTGATGACTTGAAGTTTCATCAACTGATTGCTGAGGATAGCAGCATTGAATTACAAGTTTTACCGTCGTTTCGTCCTGATAAAGCGGTGAATATTGAATTAAGCTGGTTTAATGCATGGGTGGATCAATTGGCTGATGTGGTGGGTTATCAAATTGAACAATTAACTGATTTATTTAAAGCATTAGAAAGCCGAATGGACTTCTTTGTCTCTTGTGGCTGCACGGTTGCTGATAATGGCATTGATGTGTTTGTTTATACAACGGATGTGACGCAAACAGAAGCTGAAACGATCTTTTTAAAAGGTCGTGCCAAAATCGCTTTAACGCCAGAAGAAATCGAAAAATATAAAGCTTATGTGCTCTTATTTTTAGGAAGAGCCTATGCGAAACGAAATTGGGTTATGCAGCTTCACATTGGTGCTTTACGAAACAATAATACCCGAAGGCTTCATGAAATAGGACCTGATACAGGTTATGACGCCATTCATAATGCTTTTGACATTGCGAAACTCGGTCAATTTTTAAATGATTTAGATGCTGCTGATCAACTGCCCAAAACCATTATTTATGATTTGAATCCCGCTGATAATCATAAAGTGGTCACGTTGATGCAATGCTTCCAAGATGGTGTGACGCCTGGGAAACTACAATTTGGTTCAGGTTGGTGGTTCATGGATCAAAAAGATGGCATGATTGATCAAATGAGATCGCTTGCGGCAAATGGTGTTTTATCCCAATTTATTGGTATGCTAACGGATTCTAGAAGTTTCTTATCTTTTCCGCGTCACGAATATTTTCGACGAATCCTTTGCAATTTATTAGGTGAATATGTGGAACTTGGCGAATATCCCCACGATCTTGAATTTTTAGGACAAGTGGTACAAAATATTTGCTATTACAATGCCAAAGCGTATTTTGGTTTTGACATCAAATAACAACCCGAGGAGGGATGCTATGACAAGATTAACAAATGACTTCATTGGAAGTCGACCAAAACGCCCCATTAAAGTCGTTCAATTTGGCGGTGGCAACTTTTTAAGGGCGTTTGTTGACTCGGCTTTACAAGTGTTAAATGATGAAGGCATCTATGAAACGGATGTTGCAGTGGTTCAACCCCTTCGAGCGACCAGTCAAAAACCTGATTTTGAAGCACAAGATGGGCTATACACGTTGATTCAAGAAGGTTTGCAACAGGGAGAATTTGTTTCGAAAACGCAATTAATTGATGTGCTACAAAAATCGATCGATCCCTATGAAGATTACGAGGCCTACTTAGCATTAGCAGCATTACCGACCCTTGAATTTATCTTTTCTAACACAACAGAATCAGGCATTGTGTTAGATGAGTCCGATACCATGGATCATCAACCGCCTCATACATTTCCAGGGAAATTACTCGCTTTTTTGCATCACCGTTACCACGTTTTTTCAGGTGCGATGGATAAAGGGTTAACGATAATTCCCTGTGAATTGATCGACGATAATGGTGATACGTTGCATCGTCATGTAAAACGTTTGGCAGAAATTCATGATTTAGGTGCTGACTTTATGCATTGGTTAGCTGAAGCCAACACGTTTACCAATACATTAGTGGATCGGATTGTGCCAGGTTATCCTGCTGATACCCGTGATGCGTGGGAAAAAAAGCTCGGCTATCAGGATCATCAGTTGGTGATGGCAGAAGTGTTTCATCTTTGGGTCATTGAAGATCGAGGAACGATTCGCAACCGGCTAGATGGGCAAAAAGCAGGTTTAAATATCCATTATGTGAAAGACATTAAGCCCTATAAAATTCAAAAAGTGCGCATTTTAAATGGCCTTCATACATTGATGGTCCCAATTGCTTATTTAAAAGGCCTTGATACAGTAGGAGAAGCGATGAAAGATGTGACAATGCTTCGGTTTATCAAGCAAGTGACCGATTTAGAAATGATACCAGCAACGAAACAACATGTGGCGCAGGAATCATTGCAAGCTTTTGCCAATGAAGTTTATGACCGATTTAGCAACCCTCAAATTCAACACAGCTTACTCTCCATTGCGTTAAATGCCACTGCTAAATTTAAAAGTCGTGTTTTACCAACTGTGCTTGACTATGTGCAACTAAAAGGCGAATGCCCCGCTGCGATTGCTTTTTCACTTGGAAGTCTGCTCGTTTTCTTTAAAGGAGATCGCCATGGTGAAGTCATTCACTTACAAGATGAACCTTTGCTTTTAACTTTTTATCAAGAACTGTGGGGCGGCTATGAAGCGGGTGAATTGACAGTAAGCGAGATGGTCACTGCATTTTTACGTTTAACCTATTGGGAAACCGATTTAAATGAAGTTCCAGGTTTAACAGATCACGTGAAAAAGACAGTAGAAGCGATTTTATCCAAAGGGATGACTGCTGCATTGTCAGCATTTCTAACCGTATCAGGTTAAGCATCGCGACATTAGCTATTTAAAGCGCGCTTTCATTGACAAAAAATGAGGCTTGATGATAAAAAGAAAGGAGTTGTGGCGATTGAAGGATTTCATTCAATTACATCAAAATGATAATGTGGTCATTGCATTAAAAGATTTGAAAGCAAAGACGGTGATCACGGTTGATGGCCAAGCCATTCAGCTTCAAGAAGATGTTGACCGTGGCCATAAAATCGCCATTAGGGATATTAAAGAAAACGAAAATGTGATCAAATATGGCTTTCCCATTGGGCATGCGACAATGCGCATTAAAAAGGGTTGTCACGGACATACGCACAATGTGAAGACGAATTTAGATACCCAATTGGCATACACGTACAGTCCTGAACTCAACACGACTGTTACACCATTTGAACACCGTGAAATCCACGTCTATCACCGTAAAAATGGTGAGATTGGCATTCGTAATGAACTGTGGATTATTCCAACAGTGGGATGTATTAATAAATTGGCACAGCGCGTGAAATCCACATTTTTAAAGGAAATGGGTCAACTTTCTAACAATGTCGATGGGGTGTTTGTCTTTGAGCATGCTTATGGTTGCTCGCAAATGGGCGATGACCACATCACTACGAAAGCAGTGTTACAAAACATCACCCTTCATCCGAATGCAGGTGCGGTACTTGTCATTGGTCTCGGTTGTGAAAATAATCAGGTGGCTGCGTTTAAAGAAACGTTAGGTGACCATGATTCCGAGCGGATTAAATTCATGATCGCCCAACAGCAAGACGACGAAATTGCAGCAGGTGTCGCCCTTGTTCAAGCTTTATATGAGGTGATGAAAAATGATCAACGCCAACCAGCACCCCTTTCAAGTTTACGGGTTGGGTTAGAATGTGGCGGTAGTGATGGCTTTTCTGGCATTACAGCAAATCCCCTCTTGGGTTACTTTTCGGATTATTTAATCGGGCAAGGTGCCACAACGGTGTTGACGGAAGTGCCTGAGATGTTCGGTGCTGAAACCATTTTGATGAACCGTTGTGAAACGGAGGCGGTTTTTCATCAAACAGTCAACTTAATCAATGATTTTAAACAGTATTACGAAGACAACAATCAAGTCTGTTATGAAAATCCATCGCCAGGCAACAAAGCAGGGGGCATTACAACCCTTGAAGACAAATCGTTAGGTTGCACCCAAAAAGCGGGAACTTCTAATGTGGTGGATGTTCTTTTATATACAGAACGCTTGAAGAAAAAAGGGCTTAATTTATTGCAAGCACCCGGCAATGATTTAGTCGCCACAACAGCACTTGGTGCTACAGGGAGTCATTTGGTCTTATTTACAACAGGCAGAGGAACCCCTTATGGCGGATTTGTTCCCACAGTCAAAGTTGCGACCAATCGCGAAATGGCCCTTAAAAAACCCCATTGGATCGACTTTGATGCGTCGCTGATGTTAGAACGATCCGTTGATGACGTGTTGGCTCAATTTGTTGATCATGTCATTGAAGTGGTGAACGGCAAATGGACGCAAAACGAAACCAATGATTACCGCGAAATTGCCGTTTGGAAATTCGGGGTGACGTTATAAGAAAAGTGAGGTGACGCGTTGTGAGATTAGGAATTAGAGGACATGATTTAGGAAGAAACACATCTGAAGCTTTTGCTCAGTCAGTCGTCGATGCACAGCTTGAGTCTTTACAACTTGTTTTACCAAAAGCCATCGTTTATGAAACAACAGGGCCGCCTATTTTAAATGAGACATTGACGCAAGAAGTGAAGGATCAATTAGACGCGAAAGGGATTCAAGTCGCCATGTTAGGTGCTTACTTTAACCCCGTTCATAGCAACAAAGCACTTGTGGCTCAAAGTGTTGAAAATTTCAAACATCATTTAAAAAAAGCATCCTTTTTTGGGACACAACTCGTTGGAACTGAAACGGGATCTTACAACGATGATGAATGGACGTGGCATGAAAAAAATCAATCAGAAGAAGCCTTTCAAGAAGTGTTTCGTATTTTTAAAGACCTCTTACCTGTGGCAGAACAAGCAGGTGCTTATGTCACCATTGAACCTGCTTATCACCATGTGATTTCTACCCCCGCGCGGTTAAAACGATTGCTAGACGCTTTAGACTCGCCCTATGTTCGTGTGATTTTTGATTTATTCAATTTGTTACATGCAGAAAATACAACCTCACAACATCAACTGATTGATGAGATGGTGGGGTATTTCAAAGATAAAATCATGATCGTTCATGCGAAAGATTTTATCGTAGTAGATGGCAAGCTTGTGCAGGTTGCGCCTGGAAAAGGAAAGCTAGATTACCCGTATTTAATTGAAAAACTTGAAACGTTACAGACGACACCTGATCTTATTTTAGAAGGGGTTGTGGGAGAAGATATTACCTTTAGTCGACATTTTTTGTTAACATTGTTGAAGTGAAGAAGCGAGGTGCATGTGTGGTGAAAATAAATCGAACAACATTAAGAACCATCGAAATTTTAGAACTCATTGCATCCAGCGAGCGTGAATTAACCCTTTCTGACATTGCCAAAGCATTAGACATGCCAAAGACCAGTGCGTTTGATATTTTGGAAACATTGGTCTTTGCGAATATGCTATACACCAAAGAAAATGGGATAAAAACGTATCAAATTGGTGTTAAAGCATATGCCATTGGAAGTAACTATTCAAAGACATCTTTGCTTTTGAATGCGTCAGAACCCATTATTAAGGAATTAGCTGCACAGACAAGGCTAACCATTCTGATTGCGAAAGAAACAAGTGGAGAAATTGTCTTTACATTAAAACAAGAACCAGAGAAAAAAATCATTGCAACCCCCAATATCGGGGATCGACTACTGATTCATACAACAAGTATTGGCAAATCAATTTTAGCCTTTTCTCATAAACAAGAACGCCTGCTTGAACAAATTGATTTTGCTGCTCAGACGGACATGAGCATTACGTCAAAAGCGGATCTGATGCGAGAAGTTGAAAAAATAAAAGCGCAAGGCTATGCAGTTTCCAACCGAGAAAATGAATCGTATACATTCTCTATCGGTGCACCGATTTTTGATCATCGGGGCTATGTGACAGCTGCCATTGGGACATTAGGGTTGTATGAAGCATCTTATGATCCAAGCCAGCATATTAAACTGGTGAAAGCAGCAGCAAATCGCATTTCAAGCTTGCAAGGCTATAAAGGTTAAATCAGTGATCTATCATGAACTCAGTTTACATAACAGGAGGCATTTTAATGAAGTTAGAAACACGTTATTCAAATCATCCAGCGGATGTGAAACATTATACAACCGAGGCGTTAAGGTCTCACTTTTTGATCGAACATATTTTTTCCCCAGACGACATATTGCTTACTTATTCTCATCATGATCGCATTATTGCAGGTGGCTTGATGCCTGTTAAAGAGACGCTCACCTTAACAGGTGGGAAAGACTTAGGTGCTGATACGTTTTTTGAACGTCGTGAAGGTGGCATCATTAACATTGGTGATAAAGGCGCTGTCATCTTGGATGGGGAATCGTTTACATTGGATCATCAAGACGGTCTTTACATTGGCAAAGGTGTTAAAGAGATCGAATTTAAATCCTTCGACCCTGAAAAACCAGCTAAATTTTATTTAAACTCAGCACCCGCTCATCACGCTTATCCGCATCGGTTGATTACATTAGCCGAAGCGAAGAAACTTCATTTGGGGGATATAACGACTGCAAATAAACGAACCATCAATCAGTACATTGTGCCAGGCCTTGTTGAGTCTTGTCAATTGGTGATGGGCATGACCATTTTAGAACCGGGCAGTACCTGGAATACGATGCCATGTCACACGCATGAACGTCGCATGGAAGTTTACCTCTATTTTAACATGGAAGCGGACACCCGTGTGATGCATTTTATGGGTGAACCGACAGAAACAAGACATTTGGTCGTTTCCAATGAACAAGCCGTTATTTCACCGAGTTGGTCCATTCATTCAGGCGTTGGGACAAGTAACTATACCTTTATTTGGGGCATGTGTGGCGAAAA
>WRKJ01000099.1 GCA_009778135.1 Defluviitaleaceae bacterium | reverse complement strand
TTTCTTGCTAGGTTTTTAACGATTAGGGGGGTCAAGGGGGTGAATCAGAATGTCAGCAAAAGAGATGGTTTTATCTTTGCAACAACTTGAAGTTGAAAGTGAGTTGGTTTTTATTTTAACGACTGCAACAGGTGCTTGCCCTATTGAGAGGGCGAGGTAGCAAAATAAAAAAGTGTTCTGATGTTTGTTAAATACTTACTATCTTATACTTGGATAACAAGATCTAGCAGTTCTTACTGCGTCTTGTTATTTTTAAATGAAGGAAATCCAATAAAGAAACTTGCCAATTGGAAAAAAGCTTAATCAATTATGAGAAAACAGTCAGTAAGGGTGATCAATGATGTTGAAAAATAAAGCTTATGGTAGTTTAGATTTAATTTACCTTGCTTTTAAAGTCTCTCCACTGTGGGCTTCTATTTCTTTTATCTTACAATTCTTGAACTTTTTTATGCCAGGCTTACTGGTCATTGCAACAGCACATTTTATTGATGTGGCGCTTCAGGCTGTAACGTTACAAACGGCTGAAAATCAGTTTTATCAAGCACTCTTACTACTTTGTTTAGCGATTGCATTTCCGTGGTTTGTTACTGATATTAGACCGCTTTTAAGCAGTAAATTAATCATGGCCAGTCGGACAACTTATCAATTGGCTTTGATTGAAAAGCGGACGCGATTAGATTATCGGTTGATAGAAGATGCAGCAAGTTACGATTTAATTGAACGCGTCCTGAAACTTGGGGAAGAACAAGTGATGATGATGTTTAATCAGACAATGGGCCTTATCCATACAGTTATGAATGCACTCTCTTTAGCACTTATCTTATGGTTGAGTGTGTGGTGGGTGCCCTTTGTTATTTTGTTGTTTTCTGTTCCCATTTTTTATATGAGTTTCAAGGCGGGACAGCGCACTTATGATGCAGATCGAGAAGTGAGTGATGTGAAACGACAAGGTGATTACTTGTTAAAAATTGCAAGTGATCGATCTACATCAGATGAACGATTTCTCTTTGGATTTGGGCATTATTTATCACAAAAGCTATCAGACCGATTTGCAACAGTCAATGGTGTCTTAGAATCGGCGAGTGTTAAAACCTATCGTCAAATGGGCTTAGGCGGCATGGTTGTAGCTTTGATTGGAGGTCTTGTCATGATCGTTTTGTTACAACCTGTTGCAAGTGGTACAATGAGCATTGGTTTATTCATGGCAGCTATTAATGGGATGATCAGTTTAGTTCAGGCTATTTCTTGGAGACTCACGTTTCAAATGAAAAGCTTTGCACGGAATCGTGAATATTTAAAAGACTTGACTGAATTTCTAAATTTGGAAGAAGTTCATGGTGTACAAGATCCACGTGTTGGGAAGATACCTGTTTTTGAGAGCCTTGAGTTTAAATCTGTTTCTTTTGTTTATCCTCAGACAGAAAAAAAGGTATTGGATCAGGTGAGTTTTAAGCTTATAGCAGGGAGACACTATGCTTTCGTAGGGGAAAATGGATCAGGGAAAACGACGATTATTAAATTAATAACAGGTTTGTATCGTCATTATGAAGGTGAAATCTTGTTAAATGGAAAAGACTTAAAAGGATATGAGCAAGCGGAATTAAAATCTTTTTTTAGCATTGCTTATCAAGATTTTGCACGTTATGAATTAAGTGTGAAAGAAAACATCATGCTCGGTGACTTGCAACAGCATTCAGATGCGAGAATTGAAGCGGTTATTGAACAGCTGGATTTATCAGATTTTATTCGAAGATTACCTAAAAAAATAGATACACTACTAGGGAAAATGACAGAAACAGGTGTTGATGCTTCTGGAGGTCAATGGCAAAGAATCGCTTTGGCACGCGTTTCTTTTAGCCGAGCGCCGTTACAAATTTTAGATGAACCGACGGCTGCTTTGGATCCAATGAATGAAAGCCGACTTTATGAGCAATTTGAAAAGATAAGTAGAGAAAAGACAACGATTTTTATTAGTCATCGTTTAGGATCTACCAAATTAGCTGATGAAATTCTTGTCTTTGCTTCAGGAAAGTTGATTGAAATCGGTGATCACCACGGGCTATTAAAAACGGGTCAGCTGTATGCTAAAATGTATCACAGTCAAGCGCAGTGGTATCAAAATACGGAGGTGAAGCAAGCATGTCTGTAACTAAGAGAAAGGGTGTATTTTTAAAAATTTATAGAAAAACCATGCGACTTATTATGGAATGTTGTCCAAAGTACTATTTTATATCGCAATTTTTCCTGTTGATCGAGACGCTTTTAATGATTTTGCTTATTATCATAACGCAACAAGTATTTGATGGTATGATGATGCTAGCTCAAGATGCAAGTCATATTTGGAGCGTGACACGATGGATCGGTTTATTTATGTTGATTTCTATAGGTCGTTCTGCTTTAAATGCCATTGAAAATCATCGTTTCACTGTTTTAGGGCAACGTATGGAAGCTTTTATAAGTCGAAAAATTGCAGAAAAAACAGCTAAGCTTGATCCCATTGTTTTTGAAAAAACGCAAACACTTGATGAAATTAATAAAGCATCCGGTGCAGTTGATGCTCTTTTTGTCACGGGGAATGGAATTAATGGTGCTGCAGTGATCATTGTTCCATTCTTTTTGTTTATGGCTATTTATTTGCATCAACATCATCCATTACTAATATGGGTCATTATTCTGGTCATTACGCCCAAAAGCTTGACGCTTTTAATGAAGGTTAAATTGTATACAAGACTTGAAGATCGAAGTGCACCTTTGCGTAGGGAAGCAAAGTCTTATGAAGAAGCGATGATCGATCGAAAGTTTTTCAAAGAAACACGTTCATGGGGTGCAGTAGATTATTTCAAAGAAAAGTACCTCTTTGCTGTTTCACTGTTAAATCTTCAAACATGGAAAACAGATGCAACAGCTACTGGGTTGAATCTATTAATGACACTCATATCAGCAATTGGTTATCTCGGGGTCGTTTATGTGCTCTTTTTAACATTACGTGATGGTGAGATCAGTGTTGGTGTTTTTGCAGCAGTTTTAGGAAGTCTTTCAACGCAAATGATCTGGATGATGGATTTTCTTGCTTATCAATTAGAGGTTATATTGAAAAACGCTGGGAAAGTTATTTACTTGGTTGACTTTTTCGACTTGCCAGAAAAAATGGGGAACGCAAAAATGCTAGATTGGACATCAGATATCGTTTTCAAAGATGTTGGTTTTACATATCCGGATGCAACTTCACCAGCTTTAAAAGGTATTAATTTATCTATTAAAGCAAATGAAACCGTGGCATTGGTAGGGGAAAATGGATCTGGAAAATCTACACTGACTAAACTTTTGCTTGGTTTATACGAGCCAACGGAAGGGCAAATTTTTGTAGGCGGCGTTGATTTGTCGACTGTTGATCCATTTGTTCGCTTCAAAGGTATATCAGCTGTTTTTCAAAAATTCCAGCGCTATGAACTTTCTTTAAAGGAAAACATTTGTCTAGCTGATGTCGACTCAGAAGTAGGAATTGGTTATTCAGCTCAATTAGCAGGGGTTAAAATAGGTGAGGAAACTTATCCACAAGGTGAAGATACTGTCTTATCCCGAGAATTTGGCGGTATAGATTTAAGTGGTGGGCAATGGCAAAGAGTGGCCATTGCTCGTGGTATCTACCGTGATCATCAACTTATCGTTTTAGATGAACCAACTTCTGCGATTGATCCATTTGAAGAGCGACGCTTATACACACAATTTGCCAATATGACGAGAGATAAAACGGCGATTATTGTAACCCATCGATTAGGTTCGGCAAAAATTGCTGATCGAATTGTGGTGATGTCTAAAGCTGAAATCGTTGAAATAGGAACTCATGAAAGCTTAATGGAAAATAAAGGCGTTTATGCCATGATGTTTAACGTACAACAGCATTGGTATCAAGAGGAGGTTATCTAAAATGGAATACATTAAATATTTTAAGTATCTAACAGATGAGTCAGCTTATTACATGAAGAAAAACGCCCCAAAAAATGTCTCATTTACTGCTAATGATCTGGATTCAGATTGGCAAGTTTACGAAGATGATCCAAATTGGAATAGTTATTATCCAATTGAAAAAAGTCTAGACAATCAAGGGTTTAAAATACATGTCAGTACGACGTATGAAAATGCGAGCTTAACCTTGAAAAAAGTGTCACCTGTTTTGAATAAATTTAGAGTGCCTTTTAAACATATTAAAAATAAGCAAGTTTTATTTCAAATGTATTCGAAAATTGGTAGTCGAATAAGTGCGGGGAAGTTTATTACTATTTATCCATCAGAAGGTGACTTCGAGCTACTTTTGAATGAATTAGATCAAGTTTTAGTCGGTCTTGAAAAGGGACCTTACATTTTGACAGATAAGAGATGGAAAGAAGGGAATATTTATTTTCGCTACGGTGCGTTCAAAGAAATTTTTGATGAAAAAGGAATTCGATGTATTTATCATCCTGATGGAAAACTCGTTCCTGATTTGAGAAATCCATGGTATGAATTACCCGACTTTATTGAAGAGCCAGCTTTTATTAAGCAAACTGGATCGGAAAATGAATCTACCTTGGGAGAAAATAAATTAAGTGATTATAAAATAGAACAAGCTTTGAGTTTTTCTAACGCAGGCGGTATTTATCGAGGCGTACGAATAGATGACAAGAAACCGTGTGTTATTAAAGAAAGTAGGCCAGCAATTGGCTTGGATTGGGCTTATCAGACAGCGGAACAACGATTGCATAACGCTTATGAAGCGTTAAAAAAGCTAAGTGATATTCCTGAAATACCTGATGCTATTGACTACTTTAAAGTTTGGGAAAATACTTACTTAGTTGAGGCGTTTTTTGAAGGAATTACATTGCATCACTGGATAAAAAAGAACTATCCGCGAGAACTAAGGTCAGATTCGGCTGTTTATGTCGAATCTGCATTATCTATATTAAAGCAATTAAGACAATTAATCTTACAAGTGCACGAAAAGGGAGTTTCCATTTGTGATTTGCAACCTGGAAATGTTTTAATAACAGAGGATCTCGAAGTAAGGGTCATTGACTTTGAAACATCGGGAGAAATATCAGAGAAATCGAATTTTGCATTACGTACGCATGGGTTTTATCATCTGCTTAATGAAAAAACGAGTGATGAAGATTGGTATGCTTTTAACAGACTTGTTCATTATTGCTTTCTACCTATTGTTCCTGTTAGCCATTTAAATATGAATCTTAATATAAGGCATATTGACTGGATACATCAATCTTTTGGCAGCAAAGTGTATGAATATTTTCAAAAAAACTATGTAGAGTTATCAGAAAAACTCTCCAATTATGATCTTATTTTTGGAGATACTTATTTCAAAGCGCAACAGTTGACAAAAGATGACATTGTAACAAAAATAGACGAAGAAAAACTTAGGAAAAAGCTGATAAATGGTCTACTTTCAAATTGTGATATTTCCTCTGAAAGCTTGATTAATGGTGATATTCGTCAATTTGAACTTGACTGTGGAAAACTTAATATTCAGACGGGTGGTTTCGGTGCTGTTTTAACTTTGTTGAAGGCCAATGTATTAGCTGATCAAGCTGATCAAATAAATGATTGGATTCAGTTACAAAGTATGCATGTATTAAATACCCCCTACAACAATGGCTTCCTAACTGGGAGAACAGGGATTGCAGCTGTTCTCTATGAATGTGATGACAAAGAAAAATCGAAGATACTATTCGAAAAAGTGTTGAAGACTTATGATAAACAAAGTAAAGATTTTTCACTTCGTTCTGGATTATCAGGTATTGGCTTGTCTTTTTTAGGATGGTACAAAGTATCTCAAGAAGAATGCTTTTTACTAGAAGCAAAAGAGATCGCTTACAGGATATTAACCTTTTTTGATTCGGATGGAAAGATGTCAAAACCACTCGGAGAAGAAATCAGTTTTGGGTTATTAGACGGTTATTCGGGCATCGCATTGTTTATGCTGATATTGTACAATCTTACAAAGGAGCAACTTTACTTAGAAAGTTTTAGTTTAATGATTGCTAAAGATTTAGATAAGTTAAATTCTGAAGAGAAGAATAGCGTTTTACCTTCGTTAGCTAATGGATGGAGTGGCGTTGGCTATGTTCTGCAATTATTTGGGAAAACAATAGACATGACGAAGTTCAACAAGCATCTCGATCAAATTAAAAGGCGTTGTCAGGTTAAGATCGGTTTTGATTTTGATCTTTTCGAAGGGTTTTCTGGATATTATTTTTTGGATAAGGAACTGAAAGAGACATTTTTGAAAAATTTACAATTGTTTATGATAGAGTCAGAAAAAGGTACCTATGTATCTCCTGGGAAATGGGGGCATAAATTGTCTGCTGATGTTGCAACAGGACTTTCAGGGATTATACTTGCCTTAGAATTTTTTGAAAAAGAAAATTTTCTAGGGTGGTTTCCGCTAGTGGGTGATTTATTTGATTGTGTAAAGGTATAACTTCTTTGTGCTGGCTACCTTGTCCATTGCAGACAAACTCCCTTTTAAATATAATCCCGAGTTTTTAACATAAGTAATAGTGAAAATCGCTGAAGTGGTTGATAATATCGACAAAACAGCGACTTTCTTTTTAAATCAATATTATGCTATACGGTAAAAGTTTTGGTATAATAGATACAGGTGATCGGCAGAACAGTTAATGACTTATAAAAAACAAAGCTCGTCTAAATGACGAGCTTTTTATGTGGTTTTGAATGAAAAGGACACACACTCCAAAGAGGTAGTCGATTTTCATTAGAAGAAATTATCAGATTTTGTCGAACGCTTTTTCTTGATTTGAACGACGAATCTTGCTATAATATTTGAAGTGATATCTACATCATATAAAATATGCTATTTTACTTACTTTTACGCTTACGTTGTTACTTGGATTTAACTTGATAAAGAATAGATTTAGGTATTTAATTTCTGATTTCTAATTTTTATCAAGTAAGTTAGAAGTTTATGTATTTAGAGACTCTTGTCAAATTGACATTTTATTCAATTCGACTAAGTCTGATAAGTTCAAAATTGTTCAAGTCATATGATAATAAGAGCAAGGAAGTTTAAAATGACATACTATGATTTGTGTTGATATTACTGATGAAACGAGTTGCGTATTAACAAGTTTCATAAAACTAAAATAAAAGGAGCATTTTACATGATTAAAAAGGTAAAAAGAGTAGCGGTAGCAGTATTAACTACCGGAGCGTTATTTAGCGGACTAATGATTCCGGTAGAGGCTAACAATGTGCCTGAATGTTTTCATAATGGCGTGCGAGCCTGTGACCTCTCACGAAGTGGAAATACTGGTGTGGTTACAACGTTTTGGAGCTCAAGTACCCAATTACGTGTCCAAGGAAGTATGTTTACGTTTTCTGGAGCCAGAGTGAGTGATATAGATTCAGGATATGTGACGAGTACGATGGTGAGCCGAAATATGGCAAACTTTATAGTGCAACGCCGTATTTTTGGGACACATACTGGACGTATTAATCAAAATGCTACCTTTTTTGGAGCCACAAGATTAGATCGTCCATAATGAGTAAATAGTTTAAAAAGAGCAACTGCAATGATTTTTGCGGTTGTTCCTTTATCGTTTAATTGAATGATTTTTAGCTCATTAGGACGTGTGACTTAAATATGAGTAAAAGAAAGGTTTTAATGTCAATGATGAAAAAAAAGATAATGAAGTTATTACTGAAATTTTTAATGCTAACGGTGTTAATCGGTTGTTCTACCGAGGAAATAGAAGGAGTAGAACAGGAGCTGGGTCTTTTTTCTTTTGGAATGACCATTGACACAGAATGGGGAGATGTGTTACAATTCATCTACTATGGAGATTATATTCGACTACCTTATCATGTTGAAGGTTGGGCACAAACAGTGGATTCAGAGTTTGGCTGGTTCTTATACGTAGATGGTTTACCTCAATCAACTCGGTTAGAGAACGCTGACGGTGAGGTTTTTAGAGAAGAGAGTTGGATGCATCATTTCAGCTTGTCCTATCGTGAGCGTTATGAGTTTTATGTCGTTTTTAAGCCTGTTTCAGGCGTAATCGGAGAGATAATTACTGTTGTAGGGGCAGCCATGCTTCAACCCTATTTTATGCCAGAATCCATTGATGACCCTTCTTTTTGGTCTTTTCATGCATTGGGACAGACTGGTTCCATGCATGTGAAAGTAGAAAATGAGGTGAGTAATGAGTTACAAGCAATGGTTAGTTTAGATTTAGAGCCACTCTCAGAAGTCGTGTTAACAGCTGAAAGAAAATGGTTGGGAGAAGAAGCAAACTTAGAATTGGATTTTCAGAACGCTCCAAGAATAGCTATTTTACCTGATGGAGCTGAATTTGAACTTCATTATTATGGTGTTATTATGGCAGAGGACAGTTATGCACGTTTTACTTTTTTTGCTTATGGTGGTGAAGAAGTGATGAATCGCATTGTGTTTTTTGTTAATCATGAGCCAGTACAAGTGAGTGGTTATGATTTTATTGAAATTCAAATGGAAGCAGGGAACATGTTGAAAGTGGATGTCCGCTTGCAATTAGACGATTTGGAGACTTTTAATGCACTGTATGCCATGATGACAACACCTGAACTAACAGGGCCTATCCAAACGTTGTTTAAAACCCAAACATTATTATTGGTAAACGAATGAAAGGTTAGTGAAGTGTCATGTTAAAAAGAATGGGATGTCTTTTATTATTAGCTTGGGGAGCTACTCTCGTAGGATGCGAAGGTGAGCAACACGCAACAGCTTATCGTTTTGATGTTCACCTTATTGAAAACGTTGAAACTGTGGCGGAACGTGCGCATTTATATGATGTTTTTTACGATCAAGAAGCACATACATTGCAACGTATTAATCTTGTAACAGGTGAAAAAGAGGCGGTATTTGAATTTGATGAGAGACAACTTTATCAAGGGATGCGGGTACTTTATCATGGCTATTACGCTGTATTTGTTTTTGTGGGCGATCAAGTGTATGAATTGAAGGATGGATTTGACGGTTCCGACTTGGAAGACGTAACGGTGATGCTGTTAGTTTTAGATCAGGCGTTAGAACGTGTTGACGAGTTTGTGATGACGAACTTGGATTTGGTTCTTTTCCTTTGGAATGCGGAAGTTTTTTATACAGACGGTCATTGGTATGTTGTTAACTTTGATATGATGTCGTCTAATATGTATGCCTATCATTTACAAACGCATGAAACGACGTTGATATTTGAAGTTGATGCACCGCTGTTTATGAGACATTTTCAAATGACGCCATTGAATCAAATCGCTTTTGTTAAAGGGAATATGGAAAACCCCAGTCAAAATGATTATGGATTCTTTGATTTGAATACATTGGAAACAGTTAAATTTTCTACAACAGATTTCGTTGTAGCGATGCTTGATGTAGCTGGTCATTACCTTGTTGTACATGAAAACCAAATTCATGAAGAAGGATTAGAAATTGAAGTTGTTTTATTGAATTTGTTAACGGCTGAATCTAGAAGGATACCGCTTATTGACTTTGAAGCTGCGGCACCGCAGCTATTGGCAGATGGTGAACTACTGCTCACAGCAGTAACTGATTGGGAAACCAATGTTACAACCTTCCGTATGTATGACAGTCGGACATTGGATGTTGTTTTTGAATATGAACAAGTCGTTGATGAGGAAGAAACACTGTGGAAGCATCAACTATTTGAACTAGGCTATGGTGTTTATGTCATGACCTTGATGACACAAGGAGATGATGATCGGTTAAATTTTTATCATACAGTCATCGAGATTGAGGGGCCTGTTGATGAATCGCATTAAACGGGCAAAAATTAGCCTTTATCGCCAACCGGTTAAATCTGTCATCTTGTTGCTAGTGATTTTCATGTTAAGTGTTTTATCCATTGGTGCTGTTTCAGTACGTTATGCCATTGTGAATACAGATGTCAATTTAAGAAGAAGCATGCCGGCTGTTGCTTATGTTCGGTATCATCAATATGGCGACATGGTTCAGCATCCATCACGTGAGTTGGTTCGAAAAATTGGGACTTTCCCAGAGGTTTACTTGTATGATTATTTTATAACCATTTTAAATAGTGGAGATGTTCATGCTTATGGACTGGTGCCGTGGGAACACCCAGATACCTGGAATCAGCTAGAGACGAATCCAGACTATGAACCTGGTTTTGGTACCAGGGTTACCATTAATGGGGTTGGCTCCAGTCATTTTTTAGAAGTACGTAACGGCTTTATGACGCTTGTTGAAGGGAGAGGTTTTACAGAACGTGAGCTGACTGAAACGAGTGAATGGACGCCGATTTTAATCACAACTGGCTTCGCACAATTCAATGGTTTAACCGTTGGATCAACCTTTGAATTGTTGGCTAATGATTTTGAATGGCGGTGGTTTGATGCAACAGAACATGAACAAGCGCAAGTTAAGTTTCCAGTTCATGTCATTGGTATATTTGAACCAACGATTCCGCAATTTTATGATGAACGCGATGGTTTCGTTAATCCCATACGAGCGTCCGCTACGCAGCACCGGATGTATGTGCCAAGTTTAACTGCGGAAATGATGATGGATGTGATTGCAGGCGAAGGCACGATTTCAACAGCTGACGAGTATTTGTTTCATCATATGTTTTTGTTGACAGACCCTTTGGCGTTTGATGCATTTGCTCAAGCTGTTTCAGCGTTAGATGGCAATTGGAGAGCCGTTGATTATTCAAGAGGATTAGGCAACATTGTGACTGCTATGGCGGGACTGCAAGAGGTTGTAGATATGATGTTGACGCTGACTGTTGTTGCCATGCTATTAATGGTTTGTTTAACCTTGTTGTTATGCTTAAACGACCGAAAGCGTGAAATTGGTATTTATTTAGCATTAGGTGAAAGTCGAAAAGGAATCATGACACAGATGGTCATGGAGATCATACCACTGGTGTTATTAGCAATGACCTTTGCCTTATTTGTAGGCAGTACGTTAGCTGGGCGCTTATCACAAGAAATGTTACGACAAGCATTAGCGAATACAACCCGGGTCAATACGTTGACGAGTTTAGAAGGTTTAGGCTATCGTTTTGAATTTACCAACGAAGAGACATTGGACATGTATGACGTTACATTAAGTGCTGATGCCATTATTTTTTATTATAGCCTGGGATTTGGGACAACGCTATTGGCAACGGTTATTCCAATCTTCTACATGGTTAGATTAAGTCCAAAAAAAATACTGTTATAGCATCATGTCATGTAGATAAGGTTGATCAATCATGTTGAAAAATAAAGCTTATCGTAGTTTAGATTTAGAGTACCTTTACTTTTATAATGCTTTTAGGCACAAACCATTACAGACAAACTCCCTTTTAAATATAATAACAGTGTAAGTGAATACGACTCATAAGCCACTTATGAGTCATCATTTGTATGATGTAAGAGGGGAGTTTTTAATATGTTCGGAAGATGTTGTCCAAGACCAAGACCAATGTGCGGACCAGCATTCGCACCTGTCATGCCATTTCAACCTATGGGACATGGTATGGCGCCAATTTGCCCAGTTGAAGCAGCTGGCGTAGAAAGACCAGTTATTCCATTGGGTGGTGATTGTCAAGTTAATCAAAATCCACAAACGAAAGTTGTGGTTGAACCAACATTACTTGCAGCGCCAAATGTTTTTCATCATCATCAAAATGTTCAACATATTCAACCAGTGGTAACACAAGATATTCACCATTATCACAGCCATCATAATTATGTTGTCCAAGAGCAGAAAAAAGCTGATGAAGTGCTCAATCATGCCCATGGACTATGTGGACCAGCTGTGACTCAGCCAGCAACACCATGTGGCCCGACGCCATCATGTTCTACCATGTGGTAGATCAGCTAAATAAAATTAAAAAACCGATGTACATGTCATCAAAATGTGCTTCGGTTTTTTATGGGTCGGCATTTTGAATAGCTTGAAGATGAAAAGGACATACTAAAAAAGCTAAGCCAAGCGATTTGACTTAGCAGATTTGAAATAAGAAAGTGAGTGACGCCTGTGGCAACACGTAAAAATAGAGAACAAAATGAGAAAACGATGCATAACAATCAATGGACAAGTCCGAATACATCGAGCAGTTCAAAAGCGTACAAAGATAAAACAGCGACCCATAATGAATGGACGTCAACACATCTCACGTCTGAAACAACTGAAACAAAAAAATAAATACGATAGACCAAGTTTAAACATGTTGATGCATGCAAAGCTTGGTTTTAAATTTGGGTTGAAAATTATCGAAATTTTTGGTAAAATAAAGGTGTTTGGAACTTACGAGCTAACTTCTGTTGTTTGGGCATCGATTTCTTCTTCTTTTGATACAAAATGACCAATGACTGGAAGTGGCTGTTTCTTACCTTGTAACGCATTCAGAATCCCGATGATCGCAAAGGCAAAAGGCAGGAAGTGGAGGAAGTAAATCATCCATTCCAAATAAAAGTAAAACAATCGACCAGCAACGCCGTGATGATGATATTGTAATGCACTGGATGTCAATCGTATTTGTTGATAATCAGATAAAGGGAAATCTGTGAGGACAGGAGAAGTCATGAAAAACCAACGATCAAGCACGCTTCTTATCGCAATTAAAACGAGAAAGAAGATGACGTTAGCAATAAACAATGTTGTCGCTTGTTTCGCATGGAATTTGGCGAAAGCAGAGGCTTTATAATGTTCGTAAATAAGTGGAATAAAGAAGAAAATGTAGCCGATGGCGGCTAGCCATTTATGGGCTTCTTCATCTGTCTTGGGAATTTTGGGTAAAACAAAGGCTTCACTGGCTGATGCCTGACACGCTTGACAATCGCTTTGACCTGCTGCTAAAGGACTTAGACAAACGGTACATAAGTTCTGTGTTTCGTTCTTCTCTTCTTGAATAGCGGCTAAAGCTTCAGCTTCAACCACTGCAGCAATGATCTTTTCTTGAGGTGTTGGTTCATTGTTTTCTCCCGAAGCATGGGCAGCTTCGGCACGGATGACCGCTTCGATCATTTCTTCTTTGATTTTGTTACTAGCTGTTTTCTTAGGATTTTTTTTCTTTGAGCTTCGCTTGATCGCGTTGCCTTTAATGTCTTCGATTTTAGTACGACATTTGGGACAAGCTTCTTGTGTGTCTGTAATCGTTAAGCCACATTCGGGACAATTTAACATTTTCATTATCTAATCAATCCTTCTATTGTCATTTAGGCGCTAAAGTTGGAGTAAAATGCGCATGTGAATGAGTACCATTATATAATTTTTTTGAGAAAAATGCAACTTTTAGCGCAATTTCTTTTAGGATGTGCTATAATTAAAGGATGATTCAAATGATGCGAAAGGGTCATGAAGGGTTACTGCGACATGTTGATGACCCTGTCTTTGACTTAGACGGCATTATTTGTGTATATTTTTGTGAGAAAGAGGAATTTTTGTGAACGTACAAGAACAAATTTTAGAAAAAATAAAAGCCTATGATAAGATTGTCATTCATCGACACATCAGTCCGGATCCTGATGCTTTAGGGTCGACATTGGGGTTTAAAAAATTAATTGAGGATAATCTGAATGGGAAAGATGTTCGTGTTGTGGGCTATCAAGAGAAAAATCTTGAATGGCTAGGCAGAATGGACCAAGCTGGAGATGCTTTTTATGAAGGCGCACTTGTGATCGTGATGGACACGGCGAATTCATCGCGTATTGACAATAAAAACTTTAATAAAGGGGCACATCTGATTAAAATTGATCATCATCCGAGTGAAGATCAATACGGTCACTTGAACTTCGTTGACAAAGGGGCTGCTTCAGTATGTGAGATGGTGACACATTTAGCCCTTGGCTACGGTTGGAAGATCAGCTTGGAAGTCGCAACGTTGCTCTATGCAGGGATCGTTTCGGACACAGGTCGTTTTTTATACGACACAGTGACACCTCAAACGTTTGAAGCTGCTAAGTATTTATTAACACTTGGCATTGATGTCAATGAATTAAATCGAAATCTATATAAAAAGCCCATGAATGTCTTAAAAGCACAAGCGTATGTCTTGAATCATTTTGAAGTAACTGAACATGGTGTCGCTTATTTTAAAATGTCAAAAGAAATACAAAAAGAATTTGGTTTAACCACAGGAACGAGAAGTCTCCTCGTCGATGTGTTGGCTAATATTGAAGGTGTCCTTGTGCGGGTTTGCTTTTTTGAACAAGACAAAGATCAAATTAGGGCCAATATTCGTTCAGAGGGGCCCATTATCAATCAAATCGCAGAGCGTTATGATGGTGGCGGACATCCGAAAGCATCAGGTGCCATGCTTAAAAAATGGGAAGTGGCAACTGATTTAATTACTGAATTAGATTTAGTGTGTCAATATTTTGGTGAAGAATAAGCTGTGTTAGATGTCTCCCATGACGACGACGGGCTGTGCCTTCCTTTCGGTGATGGGCTGTTCATACAGGGAATGTTGCGTCGAAGAAAAGAATCAAGTAGGTGATGCAGATGTCGTTTATTAACTTAAATGTGAGATCGTGCTATTCAATGTTAGGCAGTACCATTGAAATTCCTGCTTTAATTGAATATGCACAAGAAAGAAAGCTTGACACAGTGTCTCTTGTAGAAGATGGCAGTATGCACAGCGCTGTTAAGTTTTTTACTGCATGTAAAAAAGCGAAAATTCGACCCGTAATCGGCGTCAGTTTAACTGTTCAAATGGATGAAACAGTTGGCAAATGGACGTTTTTCGCACGGAATCAAACAGGTTATCGGGTGTTATTAAAGCTAACTTCTGATGCGTCTCTTACTGGTGTCGTTAAAGTTGATGATATTTGGCCACATCTTGATCATCTCGTCGTGTGTGTGAATGTGCTAGACATCCATGGAGAAGTGGATTTTCTTGTCGCGGCAACCGAGCATGTTTACTTGAGCATTCCCAATGAAGCAGCTTTAGAAAAAGCAAAAACATGCGTGCATTTGAAGTTACCTTTTGTCTTTTTGAATGAGGTTCGCATGTTAAGTGAAGCGGATATCCCGATTTTAAAAGTGCTCTGTGCCATTAAAGAGAATGTGAAAATAGACCGTGTTAACATCGGTGAAAACGATTATTTTTTAAGTGCACCTGTGGCGAGGCGAATGGGAGAAAAAGATCATTTTCTAAAGCTGGCAATGGAAAATACGCATCAAATTGCAAAGCTGTGTCACGTGCATTTAGATTTAGGACGTCCCCTGCTACCTAAATTCGACGTTGCTTCAGGCGATACAGCCATTGATTATTTAGCAGCGCTTTGTTTGCGTGGCGGAAAACGTCGTTACGGCAAGGATTTTTCTAACTTACATGGACAGCGATTGGCCTATGAGTTAAGTGTCATTGGGTCGATGGGGTTTGCAGATTATTTCTTAATCGTTTGGGATTTTATTAAACATGCGAAGCAGAATGGGATTTTAGTCGGACCAGGTCGTGGTTCAGCAGCAGGTTCAATGGTCTCTTATGTCTTGGGTATTACGGAAGTAGATCCCATTGCGTATGAGCTTTTGTTTGAGCGGTTTTTAAATCCTGAGCGTTTAGGGTTACCTGACATTGATATTGATTTTCAAGATGATCGACGCGATGAAGTCATCCATTATGTGAAAAAGAAGTATGGGGCTTTTATGGTTTGTCAAATTGGTACTTTTGGAACATTTGGCATGCGTGCTTCATGGCGTGACACGGCAAGAATCCATGGTTTAGAAACAGCACAAATTAATGCAGTGGCAAAGCAATTAACGCCAGGTTCATCTTTGGCAAAGAATTTGAAAGAAAATGGCGCTTTGCAGCGTTATTTAGAGGCGCATCCGACGCAGCGTACCATTTATATGAAAGCCATGCGGATTGAAGGCTTACCGAGACATATGTCGACGCATGCAGCAGGCGTGATTATTTCCCCTGCTGATTTACGAAATTTTACAGCCATTAGTAAAGGATCCAATGATGTTTACCTGTCTCAGTATGAAGCGGTTGATTTAGAAGCCATTGGACTTTTGAAGATGGATTTTCTTGGCTTGAGAAATTTAACCATGATTAAAGAAATTTCGACTTGCGTTCAATCAGAAGTGGACCCCTCTTTTGAGATTGGAAAAATATCTTTTGAGAACCAAGCCACTTATGACTTGATTTCAAGTGCAAATACGACTGGGATCTTTCAGTTGGAATCAAGTGGCATGCGAGCTGCGCTCAGGCAGGTGCTTCCGAGTGCCCTTGAAGATATTATTTCCGTTTTGGCTTTATTTAGACCAGGACCTATGGCCAACATTCCCGTGTTTGCTGCACGCAAACACGGACGTGAGCATATCATATATGACGACCCCATGTTGCAACCTATTTTAGAAAAAACATACGGTATCATCGTTTATCAAGAACAGATCATGCAAATTGCCAGTCTTGTGGCAGGCTATTCGTTAGGAGAAGCTGATATTTTACGGCGTGCGATTTCTAAGAAAGACGGTCATGTTTTAGAAGAAGAAAGTAGTAAATTTGTCCAACGTGCGGTTCAAGCTGGTTATGAGCAACAGGTTGCAAAAAAGATTTTTGATTTGATTTTAAGATTTGCTAACTACGGTTTTAACCGTTCTCATGCAGCGAGTTATGCGATTATTTCTTATCAAATGGCGTATTTGAAAGCCAATTATCCCCATTATTTTATGACATCTGTCTTGGTGACACAGATGGGAAGTGGGAAAGGAACAGCAGCAGCCATCAAAGAAGCAAGAAGTCTTGGGATTGATGTGTTGCCACCGAGTGTTAATGAGAGTTTAACGCGTTATCAAGTAAAAGATGGTAAAATTCGCTTAGGTTTTTTGTCCGTTAAACATATCGGTTTAGAATTGGCCAATAAACTTGTTTTAGCGCGTCGTAAAGGCACGTTCATCACGTTTTTTGACTTGATCATGAGAACGCGTCAATTTTTAGGAGAGAAGCTCTATCGTGGACTCATTGATGTCGGTGCGTGTGATGCGTTTGGATACAGCAGAGCGACTTTACATCATAATGTCAACCGCATTTTGTCATTTTTAACCTATGATGGTGGTTTGTTTGGGACGACGTTTGAAATGGAAGAAGCTGAAACAGCTGAACGCACGCATTTAGAATTAATGGAAAGAGAGCATGAATTATTGGGTTTTTATTTACAAACACATCCCATTCGCTTATTTGATGATTTAATTGAAGAGAAGGGTTGGGTCAGGCCTTCTGAAATGCAACAAGGACATCAACGCAGACAAGTGAGTTGCATCGGCTTCGTCAGTCGCATGAGAGAAATTCGTGACAAGAATGGGAATTTGATGGCATTTTTAGAGTTAACTGATGAAATAGGACAAATTGATGTGACTATTTTCGCACGTGAGTACACCCCCGAATATAAAAATTTATTAAATACAGTTTTGGTCATACAAGGGATCGTGAGTTTCCGAAATGATCGGATTTCACTAGGCTTTCATCGATTGGTATCAACATTGATGAAAGCTGTTGCGTAGTGCTGGATTGAAAAAAAGAAACTTTTTTGAGTTGAAAAATTTGCTGATTTGTTATACAATGTTCATAACTTTGCTTTTTCATGAATTTTAAAAAAGCATTAAAAAAGGAGTATAACTATGTTTAAAAAGGTAGGAATAAGCGTCTTATTAGCTTTTACTATACTTGCTACAACAGCATTTCATGTCGGAACCCAAAGAATCGTGTATGCAACATCAATGACCTGTAATTCAATCCCAGAATGTCGTGAACGCCAACAAGCAGTGCAAGACACGATTGCGCAGCTGCTAGAAGAAGCAGAAGAACTAGGGGAAGATATCGCAGAAATTCAAATTGAAATTACGGCATTAAGAGGTCAGGTTTCTGAATTAGAAGCCGAGGTCAGTGTTTTAGAGTCTGCCATTATGTTTTTAACGCAAGACATGGCAGATTTAGCAGAAGAAATTTATGAGAATTTAGCCCTGTTGGAAGAAACAGAAGAACGTATTGCGGTTTTGATTGATGAAGTCGCACAACGCATGAGAATCACACAACGTGTTAATAATCGAAATTCAATGCTTGCTTTTTTAAGCGAAGCAGAAAATTTAATGGATTTTATTCGTCGCGCGCGAACGTTTAGTCAATTGGCGGCAGAAGATGCGGCGCGTATGAATGAATTGAATGAACTCATTGCGGCCCAAGAACAATTATTAATTGAGCTTGATGAACAAACAGAGCGGTTGCAAATGAGTCGAACTCATTTTGAAATGCGAAGAGCAAACTTAGAAGCAGAGCAACTTTACTTAGAGCAACTTCGCATTGAATTGAGTGAGCGTGAAGCCCAGATGCAAGATAAACTGTATCGACTTCATGAAGATCGACATGATGAAGAAGCACTATTAGCTGCTTTAGAAGAAGCAGAAGAAATTTTGAGACGAACACCCCCACCACCGGTGACCACCAACACGACATCAAATGCATTACCTGGTATGCCACAGACACCGAATGCGAGTGGGTTGGCTCATCCAATGCCTGGATCTCGTGTATCAGACGAGTTTGGAACGAGAGGTGGCACACATCGTGGGATTGACTTAGTTGTGATTGGAAATCCGAGTGCGCCTATTTTGGCTGCGGCCTCTGGAACTGTCATCACCAATGCTTGGGAAGCTGGATTTGGTTATTATGTGATTATTTCTCATCACATCAATGGTCAACGTGTCGACACCTTATATGCGCATTTACGCTATGCTGCACCGGTTCCTGTTGGGACAGTTGTTGCTCAAGGTCAAGTGGTTGGAACGAAAGGGAGTACAGGGATGTCATCGGGACCTCACTTGCACTTTGAAGTTCATCCTGGTGGCATTAGCTGGGGCGGCGGCCGAGGTGTGAATCCACGAGACTGGATTAATTTTTAAATGTCGTATTTTTACAGCGCAAGAAAATGGATTTTGGTTATTTAAGCAAAATCCATTTTTTCTTATCATCCATGGGTTGAAATTTGAATGAGTTTGTTGTATAATGTTTACAACTTTGCTTAATAAAAGCATCAAAAAGGAGTCTTAACCATGTTTAAAAAAATTGGACTAAGTTTATTGTTGATCGTGACGATGAAGGCAGCGACGCTTCAGGTTGGAACGTTAACAATAGCTTATGCTGCACCTTGTCAGACATTGCCGCAATGTCGTGAAATGTCTCGTGAAACACGAGATAACATTGCAGATATCATTGAAGAAGAAGCAGCATTAGGCGAAGAAATCGCAGCGATTCAAGCAGATATTACAGAGCTAAGACGTGAAACATCAGAATTAAGAGCGGTCATTGGTCAATTAGAAGGTGATATTTTAGGATTATCTCTTGAAATTTCAGCATTAGCAGAAGAAATTTACGACAATTTAGAAATATTGGAAGAAACAGAAGCACGCATTGAAATTTTGGTTGACCAAGTTGCTCAGCGCATGCGCATTACACAGCGGGTGAACAATCGAAATACGATTTTGACATTGTTAAGTGAAGCCGAAAGCTTAATGGATTTCATTCGTACTGCGAGAATGTTTAGTCAAATTGCAACTGAAGATGCAGCGAACATGAATGAACTCACGGCATTAATAGCGTTTCAAGATGAACTATTAGCCACGCTTGAAGCGCAATCGGAAGTGTTGCAAACGAATCGAGCCGATCTTGAAGCGAATCGAGCTGAACTGAGAGTAGAAGAAGCGCGGTTAGAAGAAGCGCAAACAGCTTTGATTGCACTTGAAAATGACATGCGTGCGAAAATGGATTATCTCGGGTCAAATCGTATCAATGAACAAGAGCGATTAGCTGCGATTGAAGCCGCAGAAGAAATTTTGAGTCGGACACCCCCACCCCCAGTTGTGACACAAAGTGTACCATCAAATAATGCGGCCTCAACGGGTGGTAACAGTGGTGGTTCTTCTGCACAAGCAGCCATCCCAAGTTCTAGCGGCATGGCGCATCCACTACCAGGGGCCACGGTCACATCTGAATTTGGGCCACGCTGGGGTGGGCACCATGCGGGGATTGACGTGGAGATTTTTAGTCGACCGAGTGCGCCGATTTTAGCAGCAGCTTCTGGAACGGTCACGATCGCGACATATGGAAGTGGGATGGGTTGGCATGTGGTGATTTCTCACAACATCAATGGTCAACGTGTGGATACATTATATGGCCACTTACGCTATCGTCCGCCGGTCTCCGCTGGAGATGTGGTGAGCCAAGGACAGCAAATTGGAACGAAGGGGGCAACAGGATTCGTAACAGGACCTCATCTGCATTTTGAAGTTCACCCAGGTGGATTTTCTTGGAATAATGGTGTCGACCCTAGAAGATGGGTTAATTTCTAATGCTGTTTATTTTGCCCATATGAAATGGATTTTGTCAGATGTGGACGAAATCCATTTTTCTTTTGTGCATTTTGAGAGAAAAATGAAAAAAGGTAGTGGATTAATCAATTTAAATGTGATAGAATGTAAGGTAGGGAAAAAAATGGTTCATAATAGGTTTAAGAGAGTTTTGATTTGGAGGAATTAATGTGCTTTTTTCAAAAGATATAGGAATTGATTTAGGGACTGCCAACGTTCTGATTTATGAAAAGGGGAAAGGGATTGTTTTAGAAGAGCCTTCTGTAGTAGCAAAAAATTCTCAAACAGGTAAAGTGATTGCAGCAGGCGAAGAAGCCAGGCAAATGATCGGTCGTACACCTGGAAAGATTCAAGTCATTAAGCCCATGCGTGATGGTGTCATTGCTGATATTGAAGCGACTGAATTGATGTTAAAGAGCTTTATTAGCACCGTCAAAATAAAAGGACCACTGACAAAGCCATCCATTCTTATTTGTTGTCCAAGTAACATTACAGAAGTTGAGAAAAAAGCCATTCGTGAAGCAGCCGAAAAAACGGGTGCACGAGAAGTCATTATTGAAGAAGAGCCCAAAATTGCCGCACTTGGTGCAGGGATGGACATCTCTAAGCCATCTGGAAATATGGTCATTGATATTGGTGGTGGAACGACAGACATTGCCGTTTTATCATTGGGCGACATTGTAACGTCATCCTCCATTAAAGTCGCTGGAAATCGATTTGATCAAGACGTTGTCGATTATTTAAAAACCAGCTATAAGCTGTTGATTGGAGAGCGTACTGCTGAAGACATTAAGTTTGGCGTCGCAACTGTTTATTTGAAAGATAAAGAAGAGGAATCTTTGCAAGTACGTGGACGTGACTTGGTTTCTGGGTTGCCAAAAACAGTGACCATTACATCGACAGAGATTGAAGAAGCGTTGCGTGAATCTGTGCGCATCATTTTACATGCGACAAAAAATGTTTTAGAACAGACACCGCCTGAACTAGCAGCTGATATCATGGATAAAGGGATTGTCTTGACAGGTGGCGGTGCACTTTTACACGGTTTAGATCGTTTATTTGCTGAAGAACTAAATGTACCCGTTTTTGTTGCAGATAATCCGTTACACTGTGTGGCTGTTGGAACTGGCATGATGCTTGATCACATTGACCGTATCAACCGTCGATAAAAATAAAAGGCAAATTAAAGCAGTCGTTCTTTGGAATGATTGCTTTTTCACGACAAAGAAAAACATCGCATGAATGCGATGATGTTTAGATAAGGAGGCACATTGATTGAAACCGTTAGCGGACTTGGTGCGACCACAGACGCTTGATGAAGTGGTCGGACAACAACATTTAATTGCAGAAGGCAGCCTATTAAAAAAGTTACTTGATGTGGGACATCTTCCAAATATGATTTTTTATGGTCCTTCTGGAACAGGCAAGACAACAATTGCGAATATCATTGCAAAAACGTCAAACAAAAAAATCTTCAAACTTAATGCGACAGTTGCGAAAACGTCAGACATTAAAGAGGTGATTGATCATATTCCAACCCTTGAAGCTGCCAATGGCATTTTGCTATACTTAGATGAAATTCAAAATTTTAATAAAAAACAACAGCAAACAGTACTCAAGTACATTGAAAATGGTGACATCACGTTAATTGCCAGTACGACAGAAAATCCTTATTTCACCATTTTTGGTGCGATTTTAAGTCGGTCGACCATTTTAGAATTTAAATCACTCACACCAGCTGATATTGAAAGGGGACTTGTGCGTGCTTTTGCATTTGTTAATGAAGAATTGATGGCAAGTCAGGCAACTTATGAAGCAGATGCGTTGATTTATTTGGCCCATTTAGCAAATGGAGATTTAAGAAAAGCGTTGAACTTTTTAGAAATTGCCATGTATCCAAATATGAAACAAGCCGCTTTTAGACTGACAAAAGCAATCGCAAAAGCATGCACCCAAACGGCAGGCTTTTCATATGATAAATTTGGAGATGTCCATTATGATACATTGAGTGCTTTTCACAAGTCGTTGCGTGGAAGTGATGCAGATGCAGCCATTCATTATTTGGCACGTTTGATTCATGCAGGTGATTTAACCTCTATTTGTAGACGACTACTCGCTGTGGCATCAGAGGATGTCGGATTGGCTTATCCACAAGCAGTGGTGATGACAAAAGCATGTGTGGATTCAGCGGTTCAACTGGGTTTCCCAGAAGCGAATTTACCGCTTGCACAAGCGACGGTTCTTCTTGCACTTGCGCCTAAATCTAACAGTACCTATGTGGCCATCAATCGAGCCCTTGATGACCTTAAAAAAGGTGATGTGGGGGAAATCCCGCTTTATTTAAAAGATGCGCATTATAACGGTGCCAAAAAATTGGGACGAGGTATTGATTATCAATACCCGCATGATGAAGAATTGAATTATGTCAAACAACAATATTTGCCTGATGCCTTAAAAGCGCGTATCTATTATGAAGCCGGTATGAATAAAATTGAGCAAGGATTCCAAACGTATTGGCAAAAGTTAAAGTCTGAGATAGATGATGGCTCATAATGTTTCCTCTGCTTTTTTGTGATCAGTTTTATGTTTTCGCCTAAGCATGTTTAAATAAAGAGCTCCCTGTCGGTTTGACAGGGAGTCATTTTGAGTGTGACTGTTATTAAACCAACAATCTCGCCATGTGAACAATATATTTAGGAAAGAGATGTTTCATTTGTCGGTAAAGCTGTTTGGCCTTTTTTTCTGTGTAAACGAGAGCAAACACGGTAGGTCCGCTGCCGCTCATTCGGACACCGCTTGCACCATGTGTGTGTAAGGCTTCTTTAATTTCATGAATGACAGGAAAAAAATGGGCTGTGACAGGTTCAAGATGATTAGCCAAGTGCATACAAATGTCATCAAAATTTTCGTTTTCAATGGCATCAAGGATTAAATTTGTATGAATGTCATCAGCTTCGGCAAAATTGAAGGCTTTGTAAATATCACGGGTCGAAGCAGACATACGGGGATTAACAATAATGACCCAACAAAGCGGTGGAGATTTGATCGGTGTAATGATTTCACCGCGTCCTGTTGCTAACGCCGTTCCACCGATGATGCAAAAAGGAATGTCAGATCCAATTTTAGCACCCAGTTCACAAAGCGCTTTGTCAGTGCAATCAACGTTAAATAATGTTCTTAATCCTTTGAACGTGGCAGCGGCATCTGAACTGCCGCCTGCAAGCCCGCCTGCGATGGGAATGTTTTTTTCGATTTGCAGGGTCACACCATCTGTGATGCGGTAGCGTGCCATGAAAAGTTCAGCGGCTCGGTAGACGAGATTCCCTTTGCCAAGTGCCATTCCAGGGGCATCTGCTTCTAATACAATTTGGCCTTTTGCCTGTGGTATTTTTGAAAGGGTGATGTAATCAGCTAAATCAATGGTTGTCATCACCATTTCTACTTCATGAAAATGTGCTTGCTTACCAATAATGGCAAGTGAAAGATTTATTTTAGCAGGTGCTTTAACTCTGATCATAACGTAAGAGCCTCCTTTATCTCATCCTCATGTTGCTTCAATGTGTCGACCAACTGGTCAAGCTTTCAACAGAGCATGTGTTTCGCTTTTCTGGTTGCTTTCATTTTATCACATTAAGGCGTAAAAAAAAACAGGCAATACGATGATATTTGTAAAAAAGACTTGAATTTCAAATAATTCTTGAGTTAGAACGAAGTTAAGCTTGACTAAAGATATTGAATTTGGTATATTATCTATATTAAGGTTTTATGCTCATGATAAAGGTGGTCGAAAAAATGCCAATAGCTAATTTTTTTATTGTACGAATTTTGAATTACATCCGGGTCGAAACTGATTATGATGAAGATGATGTCGATATGATGCGTTATTCACTACAAGCGATTCTTTGGGAAATTGAAAAGACGCTTTATTTGCTACTTCTTTTTATTGCATTGGGCTATCAGTGGCATTTTTTTGCAACGTTGTTTGCGCTTATAACCATTAGGCCCACGGCAGGTGGTTTTCATTCTTCAACGGTATGGGGATGCTTTGCGTGGACCTTACTAGGCTTTGTTTTGGCCTTCTTTGTGCTACCACTGATTCCTTTTAATCAACTCACCATTGGCATCGTCGCGCTGTTCTCCATTGTTGTGACGTTTATTGGAACACCGGTGAGAAGCAAACAAATGGAAAAAATTGCGGATCCCAGTAAAGATACGCAAAAAAAATATAAGGCGACCCTCATTACAACCATTTGGTTTATGTTGATCTTCTTCGTTCCAGCTGTTCAGAACCTTTTCGTGATAGAAGCTGTGATGTGGATCATCTTTTTACAAAGTCTTCAGCTCATCATTGAGTATGGAAGAAGAGAAATGGACATCAGGTAAAAAGTAGTCAATGCGACACGCTTTGTCTATCAACCCATAAAAAAAGTGAACCGTTTAAGTTCACTTTTTTACTTGAATTTGAACAATCATGCTCATGTATTTAGTTATTCAAATTCTAATTCAACGGAACCAGTTAAAATATCAATATAGTTATATGAAACCCGATCAACAGAATCTTGATCTTCTCCGATTTCAACAACAAAGACAGAAGGGTAGATGCTTGATAAAGTGCCAGCTTTTTTGGTCATACGATTTCGGCTTTCATATGCAACTAGCTTGACAGGCTTTCCTATGTGATTATTTAATTCATTTCGAATATCTAAAATACTCTTTGCCAAAATTACACGTCCTCTCATCAAAGACTCTTGTGAATCAGAATCTTAAAGACAAAGACTATTATAGCGCATATCCATTCTTTTTTCAAGACGTTTTAAAAAATTTTGAAAAAAAGATGAAATTCAGTATTGCTTTTGTAATGGAATTATGATATAATTCAAAAATTTGCAAGTTTAGACAAGGCTTTCGGTCATCAACTTTTTAACCCATAGCGCAATGTGCCTTTTGTTTGCAAGCCACCGATACCCGCAATTTTTGTCACTGTTTTTTCAAGTGCTTCTTTTAAATCAACTTCATCCTCATAGGGGGTTAAAGCAATAGAAGCTGCGACGATGGCAGGATCTAACGCGTGAATGTTAATACGCTTCGGGCTTGATGCGAAATTGGCGCCTGAACCGATCAAAGCCTCAAAATGAGATTGACAAGCACCTGCAATAATAATCAAATAATCAAGCGATGGTTCTAATTTTCGCAATTCATTGACGGTCGCGACGAAGAATTTTGAACTTCGATAGCCTTCGAGTTGATCGATTAATGCTTGATCTTCAACAGCATCATGACCTGTAATCACCACAATATTCGGTCGCAACTGTTTCACCAATTCAGGGACTTTTTCTGCCATCAAAGGCTCTTTTACAAAAATAGTCGTGGCGTAAACATTGGCATGCTCGTATAACTTGGCACTCCGTTCTAAATACTCATCATCGCCATCGACATGTAAAATACGACCACTGATATAAAAATCACTTTCTTTTCGCAACTGTCGCATACCAGCCAGTGATTCAGGTGGTTTGATATTTTCGATTTTTTCTTTTTCCTCGACTTCTGCTGCACGGACATCATGAGGAGAAACCAATGCTAAATCTGTGATGGGACTGTCGGCATTGAAGCGAAAAAATACCCCTTTTAGCTGGGCGATGTCGTGCTCAAGTTTTTCAATTTTAAACATGGTGTCTAAGGCATACGACTTTCGTGCGACGATGTCACCGACTTTAAATTTAACTTCCATGAAAAGCCCCCCTTTTACTCATAGACTATGATGCAAGTCTGGTTCATGCATGGGGAATTGTTTATTTGGGGTGCTTTTTTGCTTGACGTGTTTTTTCAGGGACTAAATCAATGCGCGCTTTAAAGAACGGATTACATGTTAAAATGCGTTTAATTGTTAGAAGGGTACCAAAAAACCAACCATGCGTCTCTAAAGCTTCGATGGCATAATTTGAGCATGTTGGGAAATGGCGACAAGCAGGCGGTGTGTGGGCTGAGATGTTTGTTTGGTACCATCTAATGGCTTTGATCAGTCCTTTTTTCAAGTTGATCACCGTTGTTTGTAAGTCGCCAAAAATGTTTTCAAACCATCGGCTGTTAGTTGTAAATCATCGATGCAAGGCAGATAGACAAGTCGGAAATGGTCAGGTGAATGCCAATTAAATCCACGACCATGAACCAGTAAGATTTTGTGTTGATGCAAAAAGTCAAGAATAAATTTTTCATCATCGAGTATATTGAATTTGGCAACGTCGATTTTGGGAAACAGGTAAAAGGCTGCTTTAGGTTTGACAGCAGAAAGTCCAGGGATGTCAGAAATGGCTTGATAAATAAACTCCCGTTGCTCATAAATGCGACCACCTGGCTTTAAGAGTTTTTGAACAGATTGGTAGCCGCCAAGCGCAGTCTGAACGATTTGTTGAGCCAAAACGTTGGAGCATAAGCGCATACTGGCGAGCATGTTTAAGCCTTCGATATAGCCTTTTACGTATTTTTTTTCACCAGATAAAACGGCCCAACCAATGCGAAAACCGGCAACCAAATGTGATTTAGATAAGCCGTTTAAGGTGACAACAAATAAATCAGGTGCTAATGTTGCAATGGGAATGTGTTGGGCGTCATCAAAGATTAAACGGTCATAAATTTCGTCACTAAAAATGATTAACTGGTGTTCCCTTGCGATTTGGACGATGTCTTCGAGCACTTCTTTTGGATAAAGCGTCCCTGTGGGGTTGTTGGGGTTGATGATCACGATGGCTTTCGTTTTAGGCGTTATTTTGCCTTTAATATCTTTCATATCTGGATACCATTCTGATTGTTCATCACAGAGATAGTGAACGGCTTTGCCGCCAGCTAGTGTAATTTCAGCTGTCCATAATGGATAATCAGGCATGGGTAGTAAAATCTCGTCACCGATGTTGATTAAGCTTTGCATACACATTTTAATGAGTTCACTGACGCCATTTCCTGTGTAAATATCAGGGATGTCCACATTTGGGAACCCTTTTAGTTGACAGTATTGCATGATGGCTTTTCGAGCAGAAAAAATACCCTTGGCATCAGAATAGCCTTCAGAATGTTTAACGTTCATGATCAAATCACGGGTGATTTCATTAGGTGCTTCAAACCCAAATTCAGCAGGGTTTCCTGTATTTAATTTTAAAATGCGAACACCCTTTGCTTGCAAACGTTGCGCTTCATCTAAAACAGGACCACGGACATCATAACTCACATGATCAAGCTTCGTTGATTTATTGATGTATCTTTTCATTGTGTTATCACCTATTATGTTTAAAGTTTCGAGTATAAGTATAGCACGGATGACGCGACTTTAACAGCTTTACCGAGTAAAAAAAGAAAGAAATCATCAGCGTCGTTACGATTCATGCCGACTTATTTTCGGAAAAAGTGATGCTTCCTCTTTCCAAATTGTGAGCATTCGTGCTATAATGAGGCATCTGCAAAACCCAATGTCATTAACTTAAGGTTATTTTTAGCCTTGGTCCACCTGTAACAGCTGCACGACCGTTTACGATTGCGATTTTTTGACATTACCGAACCTGAGTGATCGCTCAGAACCGCTAATGCCAAAAAATCACTGCGAAATGGGGTGAGTTTTAGGGCTTCGTTTTTCTTGGGTTAATGAGGCATCTGCAAAACCTCTGTTTTTGTTGGTGCGACTTGTTTTGCAGCCTTTTTATTTGGAATTTGCTGATCGATGGGCTTGTTGTGGGGGTTGTAAATGAGATGAAGCAGGACTTGAAGGTGTTTTGCGATTGATGGAGGTTTTATAAATGAAAGTATTGGTCACTGGAGGTGCGGGTTACATTGGCTCACATACCGTTTATTTGCTCATTGAACAAGGACATGATGTGGTTGTGGTTGATAATTTAGTGACCGGACATAAGCAAGATGTGCATCCTGATGCCAAGTTTTATTATGGGAATATCGGGGATTATCCGTTGATGGTTGATATTTTACGAAAAGAAAAAGTCGATGGCTTGATTCATTTTGCCGCTTATAGCCTTGTTGGTGAAAGCATGTCACAGCCATTTAAATATTACGAGAACAACGTTTCAGCAACAAATGTCATGCTTGCTGCCATGGCTGAATGTGGGGTGAAACAGCTGGTGTTTTCATCAACAGCAGCCACATACGGGGATGTGAATGTTCCTTTGATTACAGAAGAGATGCCAACGCATCCAACCAATCCATATGGTCAAACAAAGCTTGCCATGGAACAAATGATTGCATGGCATGGACAGGCGTATGGGATGCGTCATGTGGCGTTCAGGTATTTTAATGTGGCAGGTGCACATTCATCAGGTCGCATTTATGAAAAACATGATCCCGAAACCCATTTGATTCCCCTTGTTTTAGAAGTTGCAGCAGGTGTGCGCAAGCAGATTTATATTTTTGGTGATGATTACGCAACACCAGATGGTACCTGTATTCGTGATTATATTCATGTCATGGATTTGGCAGTGGCTCATGTGAAAGCCATGAATTACCTCATTGATGGTGGTAAAAGTATGACGTTTAATTTAGGAAATGGTGAAGGGTTTAGTGTGCGTCAAGTGATTGAAGCGGCGCAAAAGGTAACAGGGCGTGAAATTTTAACACATGTATCGGATCGGCGACAAGGAGATCCTGCCAAATTGATTGCATCGAGTTTGCTCGCAACAGAAACACTGAATTGGATTCCGCAATACCCAAGTATTGAAGCGATCATTGAAAGTGCATGGAAAGCGGCTTACTAACCGATTTTCAATCAGAAAAATCCGAACGATTCAAACGCTTCGTCAGCATTTGCGTGTTTCGGGTTTTGTTATGTCAATTCATGACTTTTCAACCTTAAATTCAAATGTGGTCTCTTGACGATAAGTATCACCTGGTTGTAACCGTTGTGAGTCGTAATCAAAAGGGACTTTGTGGGTTTCGAAGCAAGCACCGAGATGAGGTTCTCCTTGACGACCCTTTTCAAAAAGGAGTGATGGGTTAACATGATTGGCTGCATAAAATTGCATGGCTGGTTCTGACGTTTTGATTTTCAATGTTCGGCCAGAATGGGGATCTTTAAAAACAACTGCATGTGTCGCTTGAGGGTCGAGCAAGAAAAGGTGATCGTAACCGCGGGTAAGGTCAAATAAGGGATGCGTGGGTCGTCCTGTCGGATCAATAAATCTGGGTTGGTTAAAGTCAAATCGGGTGTCAACAACGGGAATGAACTGCTCGGTAAAGCCAGATGTGTCATCGACTTTAGCGACTTGTGCGGCTTGGATGGTCAGTTCATGGTCGTAAATGGTTCGTTTTAAGTTGCCTGAGAGGTTAAAATAGGCATGTTGGGTTAAATTGACAATGGTTGTCTCATCTGTCACGGCTTCGTATCTGATTCGTAAATGGTGATCGACCAATTCATAATAGACAGTCACTGTTAAATTTCCCGGGAAACCATGTGGTTGATGCGGCAAAGTCGTTTGCAAGGCGTAGCCTTCAGCTGTTTCTGAGACGATGAATGTTGCATGGGTCAAGTTATCAGCACCGCCATGGAGATTATGAGGTGCGCTGTTAATGTCAACTTGAAGGTTTTGCCCATCTAACATCAATTGACCTTTTGTAATCCGATTTGACGTGCGCCCGATGAGTACATTTAAAAAGCAGTCATTGTTTAAATAGCTTTCTAGGTTTTGATAGTTAAGCACCAGGTTTTGTTTATAATCATCTTCTGCAAGGGCTATTTTAGTTATAGCGCCACCTATATTTAAGAAGCGTACTTCAAGAAAGTCGTTTTTGATGGCATATTCGATCACTTCTTGATGCTGTAATACGACTTGCTGCGTAATTTGTTTCAACATTTTTGAATCCTCCTGATTGATTTAAGTGAGTTGGGTCATATTAAAAGGTAGCGATACTTGTCTTGCCTAAGTGAGCGCCTTTCGCTTTTAATTGTATCATGAAATCAGCCAAGATTCAAATGATGTTTTTCATGTTTCATCAAAATAAATAAAAAAGGAAAGACGCTTTCTTTACTTTTTCTCTTTCCTCGTGGGATAAATGCTGGTATAATGAGACGTTGGAAGACATTTAGCAAATCAATAATCGTGAGGTGGATTTGATGGTTAAGAAAATTGGCGTCCTTACTAGTGGTGGTGATGCACCGGGTATGAATGCCGCGATTCGAGCAGTCGTGAGAGCAGCACTGTCCTCTGAGATTGAGGTTTACGGCATCTACAACGGTTATGCTGGATTAGTCAATGATGACATTCGAAAACTGGCCCATAAAGATGTGGGAAGCATGATTGACCGTGGTGGAACGTTTTTAGGCTCAGCGAGATTGCCTGAATTTAAAGATCCAGAAGTTCGCAAGCTAGGTATTGCTAATTTGAAAAAGCATGGCATTGAAGCCGTCGTCGTCATTGGTGGTGATGGCTCTTATATGGGTGCTTTGAAATTAACGGAGATGGGAACCAATTGTATTGCATTACCCGGGACCATCGACAATGATATTGTCAGTACGGATTTAACCATTGGATTTGATACTGCTTTAAATACCGCTGTTGAAGCCATTGATAAAATTCGAGATACATCAGCTTCACACGCGCGCTGCAATGTCGTAGAGATGATGGGACGTCACTGTGGGGATTTGTCCATGTATGCCAGTATTGCCAGCGGTGCAGAAGATGTGATTATTTCTGAAAAACCATTTAATTTTGAACGCATCATCGCTCAAATTGAAGAAGCGAAAGCACATGAAAAAAAACATTACTTGATTATCTTGGCTGAATTGGTTACAGATGCCCATGCGTTGGCTAAAGAAATCCAAGTCAGAACAGAAATTGAGACGCGTGCAACGATCCTTGGTCATATTCAACGTGGTGGTGCGCCTTCAGCCATGGATCGGGTGCTGGCTAGTCGAATGGGGACGTATGCAGTCGAACTGTTGCAAGAAGGACTTGGCGGGCGTTGTGTCGGTATTGTTGAAAATCGATTGCGTCATTTTGACATTAAAACTGCCCTTGAAATGTCGCGTGAGTTCGATGAATCGGTGTATCAGCTGACAAGAAAACTCTCATAATGATACGAGATCAATCACATAGATAAAAGTTAAAGTGAGGAAGAAAAAATGAGTAAAGTATTTAAAAACACGAAAATGGTATGTACAATCGGACCGAAGTCTGAATCAAAAGAAATGATGGGGAAATTAGTCGATGCAGGGATGAATGTGATTCGTTGTAATTTCTCACACGGTGATCATGCTGAACAAGGTGCACGTTTTGCAACCATTCGTGAAATTAATGCTGAAAAAGGGACGCATGTCGGGATTTTATTAGATACGAGAGGACCAGAAATCCGCACTCATTTATTTGAAAACGGTGGTGTTAATTTAGAAGCGGGTCAGACAGTTGCTGTATCGATGGCTGAAGTGTTAGGAACGAAAGAAAAATTCTCTGTTAACTACCCAGGCTTAATTAATGACATTGAAATTGGTGGCACCATTTTAGTTGATGATGGCAATGTTGAACTAACCATTACTGACATTGACTTATCAGCTGGCGAGATTAGTTGTACGGTTAAAAATGATGCTTATGTAAAAGATCGTCGTGGGATCAATGTGCCAAGTGTGAAATTAAACATGGCGTTTTTAGATGAAAAAGATCGCGCGGATATTGTCTTTGGTTGTGAGCAACAAGTTGATTTCGTTGCGGCATCATTTGTTCGTCGTGCAGAAGATGTTGAAGCCATTCGAAGCATTTTTGCAGAACAAGGAAATACCCATACGCAAATCATTTCAAAAATTGAAAACCAAGAAGGTGTAGACAATTTAGATGAAATCATCGAAGCATCTGACGGTGTCATGGTTGCCCGCGGTGACATGGGTGTTGAAGTGCCAGCGGAAGAAGTACCGATGATTCAAAAAGAAATCATTGCCAAGTGTAATGCAGCAGGGAAAGTGGTTATTACTGCGACACAAATGTTAGAGTCCATGCAAGAAAATCCACGTCCAACGCGTGCAGAAGTTTCAGATGTGGCGAATGCTGTCCTTGATGGAACAGATGCTGTCATGTTATCAGGTGAATCAGCAGCAGGTAAGTATCCGCTTGAAGCTGTTGAAACAATGGCGCGTATTGCACGTCGTACTGAAATTGAAATTGACTTTGATGAAATGACTGCGCGTGCGCTGTCTGGATCAGAACGTAATGTTGCAAGTGCAGTGGCTTTGTCAGTGACAGATTCAGTGGCAGATTTAGATGCGAAAGTAGTTGTTGCAGCGACAAAGTCTGGGTCAACGGCACGTACGATTTCTAAGCACCGTCCATCAGTTCCTATTATTGCAGCAACACCATGTGAAAAAGCAGCTGCGGCATTATCATTAAATTGGGGTGTTCATCCAGTCATCGTTGAAGATGTTGCCAACGGTGATGAAGTGGTTGCACAAGCTGAGAAAGTTGCTGCAGAAGTCGCTGGACTTGTTTCGGGAGACATTGCTGTTATTACGGCAGGATTGCCAATTGGTGAAGGTAATACGAACGTCATGAAAATTATTGAAGTGAAATAAGGCAAAAATAGCTGTCGAAGTCATTTTTTACATGAGCTTGCCATACAAACTTTTGTTAGAAAAATTTAAAGTCATATGATAATCACGGTGATTAAATTCACTGATTATGATATGGCTTTTTTCATATCGTCTGCTTTCTCGCTTACTATTTATGTCAGTTTTTCTGTTACCGTGGGACTTTACTTATGTCGGTTTTTCTGTTACCATGGAGGGTAGTTATTTAAAAAGGATCTAGTGCAGCACAACATAAATAACCACCCCTATTCATGCGTCTCATTTCCAACTACTGCGTTAACTCGTCCTAGCGTACCGACCTTGGTACGAGTCGTCCTCCTATCCTTGTATTTGAAAATGATACACGCCAATATGGGCTATTATTTATGTTGTGCTACACTAGGTATTCAGAAGTAGGCATGTAGCGGATGATAAAAACAGAAGGAGTCGGTGATGTGAGATGTGGAAAAGATTGATACCTCTCGTTGCTTTTGGAACATTTTTGGTCGCTTATAATGCGACCCTTGCAGCGGATAGTTATGAATTAGTGGTAGAAGTGAGTGTCCAATTATTAGAAGCGAAGGAAGCAGCTAGAGCGCAGCATGTTTCCATGCTCAATGAGCAAGAGATACACGTAAACTTACGAAACAGTAAGCATGTTGTTAAAATTGACGACGTCTTGGCGGTTGATCAGATAGAGGAAACGCCGGGCATCGAAGCGGATCATGAAGTGATGGAAGACTTGCCTTTTATTGAAGATGAAGCTGACACAACAGCTGTTCGGCCACTTGATCCATCAAGACCGATGATTGCGTTAACTTTTGATGACGGCCCTGGGATTCACACAGATCAGATTCGTGAAGTGTTTGAACGCCATGATGGACTTGCGACATTTTTTGTGATCGGTCGATTGGTGGAATCAGGTCGTGATGTGATGGAACGTTTATCGGATTCAGGTTTTGAAATTGTCGGTCATTCTTGGGATCACAGTGATTTATCTTGGCTATCTGCGAGTCAAATTGAAGATCAATTGGTCTCAACTCATGCTGCGATTGAAGCAGTTATTGGACCTGCTCCGATGATGTATCGGCCACCTTTTGGTGCGATTAATCAAACGGTTGTTGATGTGTCTAGAGACCTTGGGTTTTCTCTTATCCACTGGTCCATTGATCCTGAGGATTGGCGAACAAGGAATGCGTATTCGACGTATCAGCATATTATGAATACGGCTTATGATGGTGCCATTGTCGTCTTACATGACATCCATTTTGAAACGGTTCAAGCGATGGAATTGGTTGTACCAGCACTCGTCGAACGTGGATTTCAACTTGTAACGGTTTCAGAGTTATTTTACCATGCAAATCTGACCCCTGCACCTGGTGGTGTTTACCTCAACCAAACAGACGTCCACTATCATTTGTTTTCTCCGAATTAAACCTCTATTTTGCTTGATTTTCATTTTTGACAAGCTTTAGTTGTTAAAAATAGGGCTGAATCTTCATTAAAAGGGGGTAAAAATTTGACTTTGTTTCAATAATGTGCTATTGTATACAAGTCGTAAGCTCTGTCTAGATAATACGAGTTACTTCGTATGAGATTACTCCTTGTGTTTATCGGAAAGAAAAGAAGGAGGTGAACTGTTATAATTGGACGAGCTACTGTTGCTTAGTCATTAACAATTATAACAGCCACATGCAAAAGAAACGAGGTATAATAGCATATTCGACATCAATCGGTGTCGTGCTGATGAGTATCTTCTCGATAATGCAGTCTAACTTGACCTACGAAAACAGCAAAGAAGTGACCATCATAGATGGGAATGAGCTAATCGTATTTTCAACTGATGCCCAAACGATTGGTGAGGCATTGGTAGATAGCGAAGTTAGGTTCGGTCATTTTGATGAGTTGAGCGTGGAAAAAGACGCAGTTGTCTATGATGGAAAAAGTGTTGAAATTTTCCGAGCAAGCTCGGTCATTATTAATGATGGTGGTACCAGATTCCACGTCATGACGACCGAACCTACAATCGATCATGTGTTGCGCACACATGAGATCGAAGTTGGGGATGATGATGAACTGGCAATCATCAAAACCCTCTACACACTTAACGGTGAGAATCAATTTAAACTTACAAATCCAAGCGTTATAGATGGTACAGAAATCATGATAACGCGCTTAGCATTTGAAACAAAAACTGTTTATGAATATATTGATTTTGAGGTGTCATATATTTATACTGATGATTTACTCGTTGGGAATCGTCAAGTTCAAGTTGAAGGATCGCCTAAAATTGTTGAACATGTCATGATGACAACGTTTAAAAATGGTGATTACTATTCAACAGGTGAAGTTGGAACGAATATTTTGGATGAAGGGATGCAACGCGTCGTTGCCATTGGAACAGCTGAGCCGGAACCTGAACCGGAGCCGACTCCACCGCCAGTGGTTGCAACACCAGCACGTGCATCAACTACGCCTACGCCAGCAGCAGCGCCAGCTTCATTACCAGATGTGAGTCCACTTGATTCTTTTACGTCAAGCTTAACGTTTTATAACATGCTTTGTGAGGGTTGTAGTGGACGAACAGCCTCTGGACATGATGCATCTACATCCATTTTCTTCAATGACAGCACCTTTGGAACAATTAGAATTGTTGCAGCGGGATCACAATTTCCATTTGGAAGTGTTTTAGAAATAGAAGGTCACGGCATCGCTGTTGTCCTTGATCGCGGTGGCGTCGTTGTCGGAAATGTTGTTGATTTGTTAATTGAAACACATCAAGATCCTTGGGTATATGGTAGACAAGCACGATACGTACGTGTCCTTAGATTAGGATGGTAAATTAAAAGTAAAACAAAAATAAACCTTAAACACACTAGGCGGTAATCAACATCAGCATGTTATCCGTGTTGACTCAATTTAGGTTGGGTTGTGGCATGAAGCTGGTTTTGATTAACGTCTCGTTCAAGTACTAATCACTTAATTAATGAGAGTCCTTACGACAAGATTAATAAAGACTTAGTAAAAAAACGAATGAGTAGGGGGGAGCTTTTTGCTCATTTGTTATCTAGCTACATTAATTAAAGTACTTGAAGGATAATCTTGAGAAGTGTCACTAACAGATGTTTTGTTAGGACGCTTTTTTTTATTCAATAAAAAATCCATCAGGCATAGATGGATTTGCCTGATGGATGACGCATCGCTTTGGTTGAATCAATTAAACCTTGGAAGGGTTGGCATCGGCGGAAGCCCAGGAAGTGGTGGAATGGGTGGAACACCTGGAAGAGATGGAAGTGCAGGAATGCTTGGAAGTGGTGGGATCGGTGGCAGACTTGGAAATACTGGACCTGGTTGCGTCGGTAAATAACCTGTCATGACGTACACCAATTCTGGAAAGGGGAATGTGTTGGTCCGACGGTCGAAAATAGCAAATTGATCTGGCCCATTCACTTGTTGAATATCAAACTGACCGTTATCCCACCAGAAAATACGCATCTCTAATTCATTTGCAAGGGTGTTGTAATACGTGAGCCAAGCAACACGACTGTCAAGGTTATCTCGATTTAAAGCAGCCATTTCACCGATAATAATGGGGTAATCAGGAAAAGTATCTCGAGAAAGGTTGAGTGCCCAACGGATAGGATCTGGCCCATCTTGGTCACCTGTTCCAAAGATGCTCCACTCATAAAATTCATCTGTACTGGCATCAAGGGCAAAACGCCAAGGTGTATAAGCGTGTAACGAGACGATGATGTGATCCGGACCAGCTGGATCAGTTGGCATGACCCAACCATCAAAAGCGGCAACACCCACTGCAGCTGCGTAAGTTGGTACCATTAAGAAACGGTTGCTGTTATAGCCATCACCATGTTCCCTTACTGTGTCTACAAATAATTGGTTTAAAAGATTAAGGTTTTCACGCTCTACTGCAGTTCCTCCACCCCATTCACCAGGGCTATGGATCGTACGCGGTTCATTTAACCCTTCAAAAATCAAACGCTGTCCATAATGAGCAAATGTTTCAGAAAGCTGTGTCCAAATGGCTGTGATGAATGAAATCGAATCATCCACGGTAACCAGGGTGGCACGATGCGGGTCATTGGCATATTGTGGAACGAGGTTCCCTTCTTCATCTGTGAGCCCTAAACCAATCCATCTTTCGTCATGATGTGTGTTGATGATGACAACCATACCGGCTTCATAAGCGTCATCCACCACTTCAACGATGCGAGACATCCACTCTGGACGAATGTTGAAATCATCATCAATCATCGTGTAAAAGGTAATTGGAATGCGAATGGCATTAAAACCAGCATCGCGAATGGCTAAGATGTTTTCTCGTGTTGTAATGGGATTTCCCCAAAACGTTTCTTGTATATCAGGTGTCCAATCTTCGGGTGAAACAGTCCCTTCTGTAAAGCCATGAGGATGCGCATCCAATGTATTGCCAAGGTTCCAGCCAGCGATGATGGAATTGACGATGTCATGGGCATCTGTAAACACGGGCTCATTTGCTGAGGTGTTAGCCGCTGCATGGCTCACCCAAGCCAGGGCTAGCACCAAGATGACAAACGAAGTAAAAATGGTTGATTTCTCTTTCATGTTGATTCACTCCTATCTCATGCCTTCATTTGTTGCAACATCTCTTTAAAATGCATGATCAACCCATTTTAAAAGACAATGCTTTCCTTATGAGGCGTTTTCACTAGTATAACAGTAAACGTTGTAGATTGCAAGTACAAATTTTAAAAAATGAGCCACGTGATCTTGTCGAACAGATGGATGAGACTGAAAAAGACAATCATAAAATGTCATATTGCTTCTGTGTTAAAACAGATTTTTGACGAATAGCCATTTCTTAGCTGCAATAAACCATTCAGAAGTCTCGTTCTTTTAGTCGCAGTTGCCGGAGATGTTGATGACAAAAAAGAAAACGTTTAAACGTCATCATGAGCTGCCTCTGTTTTTAAACGGTGTAAAAAAGAAGAAGTTCGGGAAAACTAGTTTTGACTTCTTTTCCTTTTAATCAATGTTTCGAATGTGAAAAGATTTTGGAATAAAAACGGGGTGATTTTATGATGACAGAAAAAAGGCATCAACTCATTATGACAAAAATTGAGCGTGAAGGCGTGGTGAAAATTTCAGAACTAGTTGTTGCGCTCGAAACGTCAGAATCTACCATTCGAAGAGATTTAGTAGCGCTAGAGAAACTGAATTATTTACGACGTGTTCATGGCGGCGCAGTGTCGATTAAAAGCAAAATTTTTGAAAAAAACGATCTGGATAAAACGGTCAAAAACCATGATCAAAAAGATGCCATTGCAAAAGCTGCTGCCCTCCTCATTGATGATGGAGATCGTATCTATCTTGACTCAGGGACAACTGTCTTTGAGATGATTAAGTATATGACACAAAGCGACATCACAGTGGTGACAAATGGTATCTCTCACGTAGAAATGCTAATTAAAAAAGAGATCCCTTGTGTGCTATTGGGGGGTCAGATTAAACCAGAAACGAAGGCATTAGTCGGAATTGAGACACTGAACATGTTACGTCATTATCGCTTTGATAAATGTTTTGTTGGTACCAACGGCGTCGATCAAGCGTATCATTTTACAACGCTTGATCCAGAAGAAGCCGCCATTAAGAAATTGGCCATTGACTTATCAAAAGAAGCCTTTGTGTTAGCAGATGCCAGTAAATTTGGTGAAGTCAGCTTCATGAAATTTGCAAATATCGGTGATGCTTGCATCCTAACCGATTGGTTGGAAGGGACTGAAGAAGATAAAGAAAAAATGATGATCAGAACGGTGAACGCATGAGCGACACATGAACACTAAAAATCTGCAATCGATGATGTCATCACATGAGATGAGCCTAAGCATGTGGAATAGCAAGTCATTAATTTTTTATAAAAAACGTTTTCTTATTGCAATTATTCCCGATTTGTGATATATTAGCTGACGGTAAAGATTTGAAAATTGAATAACTTGTTAGGTGCGGCTCCTAGGAGAACACAGGCTACTGCCCAAAAATATCGAGAGATGCCAATGGGTAGAACAGCTGAGGTCGGATTAAGGCTTTGGATAAGGTAGCTATTTTGTAAGAAATTACGTCTTCTAGTGCTTAAACTCAGACGAGGAGGACGTTGATTTATCTTTTTATGCGTGTAAAGAGATAAAGGTGTGTGAAAGACAACTCCCTTTTGAGTTGTCTTTTTTCAAGTTTAGCTCATGTTTAAGTCACATCAAAAAAGAAAGAGAGGTGGGTCAACATGGATGAACCTTCCAGGCGGGGATGCCATCAAATGAGCAATAAGAAGCAGACTAAAAAATCGGAGGTAACTGAAGATGATCAATTTCAAAGAAGCTGTTTTGACTCACCTCAAAGCAAAAGAAGTAAATGGCTTAAAAAAGGTTTTAAATGAGGCGAATGCACTCGACATTATCAACATCATGGATGAAATGTCAAATGAAGAAATAGCCCTTTCTTATCGACTGTTGAACAAAGACTTAGCACTTGAAGTCTTTGAAGGATTGGACTTGCATGATCAACAAATGTTAATTAAAGTGTTAACAGAAAAAGATGCCATCGACGTTTTTAAAGAGCTGGCACCTGATGATCGTGTTAAACTACTTGATGAATTACCAGCTGGTGTTGCCAAAAGAATGTTGGGATCTTTAAATAAAGAAGACCGTGAAGATGTCAACTTATTAATGGGCTTTGAACCGGAAACAGCAGGTCGTTTAATGACGCCTGAATATGTGCGTCTGAGTAAAGAGTGGACTGCAAGTCAAGCTTTGGAAAAGTTGAAAAAAATCGCCAAAGAAAAAGAAACGATTTACACGTTATTTGTCACCGATGAAAGTAGAAAACTTGAAGGTGTTATTTCATTGCGTGATTTATTCATTGCGGATGAACAAGACCAAATTGTTGACATCATGGATTCAAATGTGGCCAGTTTCCATACAGGTACTGACCAAGAAGAAGTGGCAACGTCGTTACACACCCTTAACTTACTAGCGGTCCCGATTGTGGATAAAGAAGACCGCCTTGTGGGGATGATTACCTTTGATGATGCCATGGATATTTTGCAAGACGAAGCAACAGAGGACATTTTAGCAGGTGCAGGACTTGTCGGAGGAGATGTAACCAGCAGTGAAACGACCAGAAGTGCGACTCTAATTGAAGGAAGCTATTTGAAAATTTGGAAAGCCAGATTGCCTTTTTTAGTCATCACCTTGGCCGCAGGCTTTTTAGCTGCAGGCGTGATTGGGACATTTGAAGAAACATTAGAATCCGTTGCCATTGTTGCCGTCTTTATTCCTGTGATTATGGATATGGGTGGGACCATTGGGACACAATCGTCAACCATTTTTACCCGTGGCTTGCTTTTGGGGCATATTAAAACAACCAGTATTTGGAAGCATATTGTGAAAGAAGTAGGTGTTGGTTTAAGTTTAGGCGCCATCGCAGGAACAGTAACAGGCGTCATTGCTTACATGCTTCATGGGATCATGGGTCTGAGCATTGCCTTAGCCCTTTCTTTAATGATGACGATGACACTGGCTGCCTTTTTAGGCTTTGTTATTCCGTATGTCCTCATTAAGCTAAAACTTGATCAAGCAACTGGAACAGGACCTTTGATCACGTCGATTAAAGATATTACAGGATTAACCATTTACTTTCTGTTAGTAAGTTGGCTACTGGGTCACTTGATTTATTAAGGGTTGGTATAAAAAGGCTCCTTTGAGCATAGCATTGATCAAGGGGGATTTTTCTATATGTTAAAAGTTGAAGGCTATACACAACCTGATGAAGCAAGCGTTATCCATTTCATTAGAAAAGTTCAGGCGCATCGTCAGCCAGAAATGGAAATCATCAAACGCTCGGTCTTGATCAAAGACGGACTTGAAGTCGTAGGGATGGTGTCTTATGAATCACATGACGATTTGGGGATGATTCGTTATTTGCTTTACGATGCTCGTGTTGCAGGCGTTGACATCATCGTCGAGATGTTTTTTGAGCTTTATAAAAAGGCCTATGAAAAAGGCATCAAAAAACTGACGGCTCAAATACCTAGTCAAGAAGTTGGCACCTTATTTGAACTACTTGGATTTGAAGCAGTAGGGGGTCGGGCATCGTTTCAAGGAAATGCTGCAGATGTGGTGATGTCCATTGCATTAGACAAGTAGACTGCTGCTGCTTCGCACTAGAAAATAGGATGAAAGTGGTGTATCATAGACGGCGTTGATCAGTCATCAAGGTTGACAGTCGTTTTGATGCATGCTTTTTTGATGAGTCAGATAAGAAAACGCATCAATTTTCGTCGCATTTTACCTATAAGCGAAAAAAACCTCCAACCTGTGGGTAAAAACCGAGCAGATTGGAGATCGTTATGGAAGTAATACGTTTGTCTGTTAGGTGTTAAATAATACTAATCGTCGAGTAGCCATCAGTATCCCCATAAAATGGACCTGAAAGGTTGTTCTGTGAAGAGATCGCGCCTGAATTCGTACAACGTCTCATTCTCACCAGATCAGTACCTAAAATAGCACCAGCAATGCCCCCAGCACCGTTGTAAGCCGTCACATTACCGCTATTGATCGTATCCTGAATGGTCACGGTCGTATTCCATCTTATGACACCGACAATGCCCCCAGCATTTTCGTAATGGCTAGAAACAGCGCCTGTATTGAGACTGCTCATCACTAAGCCATTATGAACCCCTTCAAGCAAACCAATCAAACCGCCGGCTTCGCCATAAGCTGTCACCGATCCAGTATTTAAAGCGTTAGTGAGTGAAAAATTCATCGCCCAACCCACATAACCAATGAGACCGCCTGCGCCTTCATGACCATATTCGCGCAGTCGACCTGCGATAATAGTGCCATGGTTTTCAAGCTCAATGCCAGTGAAAGTCGATGCCTCTAAATAACCAGCAATGCCCCCGACCATACTGTTGCCATACCATCCATCAGCAGAAGTGGTAATCACACCTTCGTTAATCACGCTAACCATCAACAGGGTATCTCCATGAAGCCAGCTTGAAACACCACCAGCTGCTGACATGTCACCTGATACATCTCCCGTGTTAAGGATGTCAAACATGTCAACCTCACCGCCACTGATTTGGCCAATGCCACTTGCATCCTCTCGACCGACAATGGTGCCCGTGTTCGTGACAAATTCTAACGATAGCCTAGCTGCTCCCATGGCAGCAATCCCTGCGGCCATACTGTAATTGCTGGTTACATCGCCGTGGTTGTCAACTTGAAACAAGCTTAAACGCTCATCACCCAACCACCACATAGTCTGGAGAGACGCCGCAATTCCGCCTGCTTCAAAGTAACCGACAATGGTGCCTTCATTGACAACGTTTTGCAATGTAACAGAGAGCGCATTCCATATGTCAGCAACAAAACCGCCTGCATGTCCTTCAAGTGATCGTACATCTGCTTGATTGGTACTGTTGATGATGTGAAATTCATACGTATTTCCAACCCATGTGCCAGTACTCCAATCCCAATAAGCTGAACTTGATACAGTTCCCACAAAACCACCAGTAGCGGTGCGACCGATGACAGAAGACGCTGCATCAATGGTGATGGAATCAAATAAAATATAACCTGATGCCTCAGGCATCGTACCCACTAATCCACCTGTTGGTAAATAATCAGGATCTTGTGAGTTATTAACTTGTAAGTTCGTAAAGGTTAAGTTTAAGAAAGAAAGATTCTCTGACTCGTGGATGAGCCCAGGACCTTCAATGGTCAAATTGCTAATGGTATTGCCAAAAAGGCCGATGATTACGCCATCAAAATAAGTTCTACCTAGAAGCGGTGAATGGTTTGCCATATTAATGTTGGCTGTTAAAATAACGGTGTCCCCATCATTTCCGAGATTACCATTTAAAAAATCAGCAAATTGCGCAGGTGTTGAAATCATAACGACCGCTCGTGGCGTAGCCATGAGGTGCTCGGTGGCTTCGACACTTAACACGTCGTCATATTCTGCGAAAAATTCAACCCATGCTTTTTCATCTAACACGTCATGTTCTTCGAAAAATTCAACCCATGCTTTTTCATCAAGCGCCGTATCAATGGTCGACAGATCCACATCCTCAGCTTGAACGGGTGCTGATAATGCGAAAATCCCCCCTATCAATGAGGCTAGAATAACTGTGGTAAAGACTACTTTTTTCAACATATTTTTAACTCCTTTTCGTTTTAAATATGTTTGTGTGACAAGATGTCACGCTATATCCTATGCCAAGCGAGCCAAAAGGTGCTTTAATTTTCTGAAACAGTTAAAAGCACCCCAGTCGTATTGATCTAGAAGCAAACATATCAGCTCAACTCGTACAAGCGTATAAGTTCGCTTTGGAGCAAGCTTAAATTGATCATTGCCAGCGTTAAGGCCAATGTCAATTGAGAAAAAGCTTGACAATGATATTCAATTATTGTAATATATGAATATCATAGTTTAAGGAGTGTTAGTACGATGCAAGATGTGAAGCAACATTGGCAAATGATTTTAGTTATTTTAATTATTTCAGGCGTTTTTGTATCCCGTTTTGTTCCAATTGGCGGGCAACATGTTTCGGAGGAAAGGGCAGAAGTTTTAGTGGTTGAAGAAGGTGCCGCATTGATTGATGTCAGAAGTCCTTCAGAATTTACAAGTGGACATATTGAAGGGGCGTTAAACTTGCCCCTTAATCAAATAGAAACATTAATCGTTGCGCAATTTCCTGCGAAAGATACGTTGATTGTGCTTTACTGTCAAACAGGATTTAGAAGTTCTCAGGCGATACGTCTATTAACGAATTTAGGTTATACCCATGTTTACGACATGGGCGCGATGAGCAACTGGCCTTACGGTATCGTTTATTGAAAGGAAGAAGTCAAATGAATGAATTTGCTTATACGAGTGACGATTTTGAAGAAGAAGCGCAATTATTAAAAATTTTAGGCCATCCGACTCGCCTGTGCATCGTAAGAGGATTAATTGAAAAAGGCGGATGCAATGTGAGCGCGATGCAACAGTGCCTAAAACAACCACAACCAACCATCTCCCAACATTTAGCGAAATTAAAGCAGGCTAAAATTGTGGCAACGCAAAGGGTTGGTGTAGAAATGATTTATCGGGTGGAAAATGAAGCGGTCATTCAATTAATTCGTGCTTTATTTTAACCTATTTGATTTTAGGAGGTATTAACAAATGAAAACAAATAAAAATATTTATCTGTTAGGAGCGGCACTTGGTGTATTAGCTATTTTATCAACACTGGCTACGACTTATTTATTAGGAAGAACCAACTTTCTTGGTACGTCAACAACGTTTGTTCGGGCCGCAGCATTGATTGAACGACTTTTTTTAGGCGAAACTGTTTATGAATCAACCTATTACAGCCAAATCGGACTACGTGTTGATTGGCAATTTATGCTGGTTATTGGGATTACGATTGGCGCATTGATTTCATCTCTTTCAAATAAAACCTTTAAAATTGAATTTATTCCCCCGATATGGAAAGAACGATATGGTAACTCTGTCGCTAAACGTGGTCTTTTTGCCTTCATCGGTGGCATATTTGCGATGTATGGTGCCAGACTAGCCGGCGGTTGTCCGAGTGGTCATGGCATTAGTGGTTTCATGCAGTTATCGGTAAGTGGTTTCATGGCGTTGTTTATCTTTTTCGTTTTTGGTGCGCTCATTGCACAAATCATGTATAAGAAGAGAGGTGTCAAAGCATGAGTATCGAACAAATGCTTGGATTGGCAACAGGTATTGTTTTTGGTTTCATCATCCAAAGGGGCGGACTTATCCGCTTTGAAAAACAAGTTGGCATGCTTTTATTAAAGGATATGTCTGTCTTAAAATTTATGCTCACGTCTATTTCAGTGGGAATGGTCGGCATTGTTGTGTTAAGTCATTTTAATGTTTTAAATTTAGCACATCGCCCGATGAATGTGGGTGCCATTCTCATCGGTGCTGCTTTATTTGGCGTCGGTTGGGCTTTAACCGGTTTATGTCCCGGAACTTCCATGGGTGCATTGGGAGAAGGAAGATTTCATGCCATCTTTGCCATTGGCGGTATGTTAGTCGGTGGGATGTTGTTTAGTCGTAGCTTTGACTTTTTACAACGCACTGTCCTAACATGGGGTAATTTGGGGAACATTGGGCTTGATGATGTGATCGGTGTATCTAATTTGATTGCGATGCCATTCATTATTATCGGTTTTGTGTTACTAATGAAATTTTTTGAAAAAATGGGTTTATGAACTGCTAAAAAAATGAAACTCCCTAATATCGGACGAATTTATCTGAAAGCGAGAAAAGGATTTAAAATTATTGATTGGCGTTTGGCGTGGTACAAGGAATTAAAATAGTTCAACTATGACAAAAATTATCAATGAAAAGAAAGGCGGTAAATGATGAAAGTAAAAGTTATTGCTAATCATCTTGGAGAAGGTAAATTTCCAACATTTCTAAAAGGAACTGAGGTTAAAAAAATTGATAAAGAAATCTGTACTCATTTCTTAAACTGGTGGGGTTGTGAAATAAATGGTTATGCGACTTATATTCCGAAACATTATGTGAGTGATGGAAAATTAACACGAGATTATAATCCTACTGAGTTAGTTCAAAAAGTTGATGATATTCTTGAGGTGAAAGAAATTGCTTATGCTTGGTTCATCGCAACTAATGAAGAGGAAATAACTGGCTGGATACCTGCTGAAGTGACAGTGAGTATAAATTAAAAATCAGAATTTTCTAAGCGTGGTATAGGCAGATACATTTGTTTTGTAAAAATTCAAGTGTCAAAAAAGTTTAAAAAACTTGGCATTTGAATATTTACAAACGCGTATGATCATGATATAATTGTCATATAATAAAAAGCGAGCCAACTGTTGCGGAAACAACAATTGGCTCTCACAGATACCGATTAAGACGGTAGCAAAGTTATATAATTACAGTGAAAGTAACGTTAACCTGCCAAAGTTAAGACGTTACTTTCTTTTGATTTTATCGATGTATGTCAGCAATGCGAGAATAAACATTCCGATTGCCATC